>JBEOKH010000282.1:0-3739 GCA_040275625.1 Thauera sp.
GCCGGGCAGCTCGGAGGCGCAGGCAGCGACCTCGTGCGTGGTGAAGCCGCGCTCCTTCGCACCCTGCAGCAGCCACGGCAGTTCGCGCAGGGAAAGGCCGTCGAGGATCAGCACAGCCTTGGCGCTGAAGGGCTGGGCCCACCAGCGCGTCAGGTGATCCGAGGTGCGCTCCACGCTGTCGCCGAAGGCTTGCCACAAGTCCCAGCCGCTGGAGGAGAGGAACAGATCCAGTGCGCCGATGTCGCGGTCGCGCCGGACGACCTCGCTAGGCGCATTGCCTACGGCCAGAGGCTTGCTGGCGATCTCGACGGCCTGCTCAACGATGACGCGCCAGGCATCGGCGTCGGCGCCTTGGGTCAGGGCCTGCAAGGCGCTGGCGGTTAGTGCCATCAGTCGTCCTCCTTCTCAAGATTCAGCTCGAAGCTCATGCCTTCGGGCAGCTTCTTGAGCAATTCCTTGAGCTGTGCGCCGGTGGCGGCGGATACCTTGATGGACACCTCCGCGACCTTGGTGGCCGGGCCAATCCCCCAGCCTTCGATCTTGCCGATCAGGTTGAGCGGCGACGTGGCCGGGTTCGACAGAGTCGTGCGCGGCTTGGTGGTGCCGCCGTCGCCGCCGAAGATGCCTCCCGGCGTGGGAACTGTCGCGGGAGCGGGCGAGCCACCCGGCGTGGGGGCAGCGGCCCCACCTGGCGGAACGCCACCCGGCGACGGCGCGGGCGGCGTGGAGCCTCCCGTTGCGGGCACGGCCGAAGGCAGCATCACGAACACATCGTCGAGGTGGCGGCCCGTGAGCGAGAGCTTGGGGCGCAGACGCCGCCAAGCGGTGTCCTCGTCCTCGCCGGGGTTCGTCTGCAGGTACTCCATGCCGCGCACGTTGATGGCGACTTTCCCCTTGGCGCACAAACGCAGCAGGCGTTCCTTCATCGCTGTTTCGCCCAGCCACGGGATGCAGTCCTGCCCCGCAGGGCGCGGCTCCTGCAGCTCGCGCAGCAGCTTGCCGACCGATTCGTTGTTGCTGGCGTATTCGAGCACCAGCTCCTCGAAGTCTTCCGGCACGAACAGGTCGCCGGTCAGCGCCTCTTCGATGGCTTCGGGAATCTGCGAGCCCTGCTTGTCGAGACGTTCGACGCTGAATTCGCACTGCGCGGGGTCGGCGAAATTCCAGCGTTGCAGCACGGCGAAACGGTCGAAGCGTTTCTTGAGGTTGTCGCGCAGAGTGTTCTCGAATTCCTTGTGCAGCTTCTTGTATTCGGGGTTCTGACTGCTCCACTCCTGCGCCTTCATTTCGGCGCGGGCGAGGATGAGCAGGTCACGATCCATGAAGGAGTTGGTACTGCCCGCGCGCGGCAGCAGGAAGCGCACGGTGTTGCGGCGCTTCTGCAACTGGTCTTTGAGCCAGCGGCCCAGCGTGGCATCTAGCTTGTCGGCCTCCTCGGGCAGCACGAGGATGGGCAGACGGTCATCCCACTTGTCGGGTTGCTCGGCTTCATCGAGCGCCGTCCACGGATCATTGACCCACGATTTCGGCAGGGCGATCACGCGGAAGGCCTTGGCGACCTCATCGCTGCCGCCGATGACGTAGCGTACCTGCTTGGCGAGCTGCGCCTGATCGGACCCGTCGGCGAACAGCTTATCATTGCGCGCGTAGGCCATCAGCTTGGCGCGAGGGTTTTCTTCTTCGCGAAAGAGCAGCTTGGCGCCATCCTGATGAATGTTGAAGCTGTTCTCGACGATGGTCGCCAGCTCGACCTGGAAGGCGTTGTCATCCACCGGCTTGCCATGGGTAATATCCAGTTGCAGCGTGGCGGATTCGGCTCCGGCGAGACTTCCAACGGCAATAGACCGCAACCAGAGCGCACCAATGATTTCTTGTAGATGCGGTGCGATACTGGCGTGGTCATATCGCGCTTCCTGCACCGAGATGATGTTCTGCTGTGCCTTCTCGCGCAGCATGCGGTGGTGCTGATTGGCGACGGCTTCGAGCAGCGCGCCAATGCCCGAGGTGTCATCGTCCAGCCGGAAGTCGGCGGCGGTGAGCACGGGCACGGCCTCGCCACGGCTCTTGTAGAGGTTGGCAAGGATGCGGATCAGATCGCGCGTTTCCTGCGCGTCGGTAGCGATAAGAACCTGCTCTTCGAGTAGGCGTAGCAGGTGCGGCGCGTAGGGCCACGACTCGGTGAACTCGCGACGCTTGCGCTCCTGCTCGGCGGGCGGCACGTCGAGCAACCGGAAGGATTCGGCGACGTGCTGCGCGACCAGCGATTCGATGGTGCCGCTGGCGATCTGCAGGCGGTTGTCGAACAGGCGGTGCAGCAGCATCCGGCGTCGATCCTGCTGGATGCGCTCGGCGCTGCCGCCTGCCTTGAAGTCGATGGCAGTCGGGTTGACGCGATGTACTTGCTGATACGCATCACTACCGCCATTGCGCACCGAGATCACCAGGACCAGCAGGTCGGGGCGCTCTTTCGCGATCTCGGACAGAATCTGGATGAAGTTGAACGCCCAGTTTTTCCACGGGTACTGCTTGGTGTTGGTGAGGCCGTCGTACCACGTCTGGAACTCGTCCAGCAGCAGCATCGTCGGTTTGTTCTCCAGCAGTTCGATGATGAGCTTGTCAGACGGGATTTCGGTCTTGGATGCGCCCTGGCCTTCCCATTTGCCCTTGATGAACGTGCCGTGGGGGTGGTTCTCGAACAGCACGTCCCACAGGAACTTGTAGCGGTGGCGATGCAGGCTTTCGCCGATGACGTGCATCCCGTCGCGTAGCGCGATCTTGCCGACGTTCGGTTCAGCCAGCGTGGTGGCCCATGCGTTGAGCCACGCGCCGGTCGAGCTGGGGTCGGTGACCGCGTGGTAAAGCGCAGCCATCAAGTGCGACTTGCCGAGGCCGCGTTCGCCGATCACGACCACGGGGCGTCCCTGATTGGGGCCGACCGCCTCGATGCCTTTCAGCAGGTCGTGCGTGGGATAGGTGATCTCCAGGAACTGCTGGGCCGCGATCTGGGTCGCGCCCGTGCGCTGGTCATTGGACAGCTCGATGGCTGTGCCCTTGAGGCGCTTGCCGCGGAATTCTTCTCGTAGCGTCAGACCAAGCATTACTTCCGATCCCCCTTGTTCGATGCTTTGCTCGCGGCGCGTTCGGGATTGCCCGCCGATTGCTGTCTAATCCAGCTCTCGATGTCGCTGCGCGAGAACCGCCACGTTCCGCCGAGCTTGAACGCAGGGATCTCCCCGCTCGCGGCGAGCCGATAGATCGTGCGCTTGCCCGCCTTCAGGTACGCCGCAACCTCGTCCAAGGTCAGGATGTCGCCATCAGGCTCTGCCATCGCCGCTCCTATGCAGACGTTGAATTATGATTGCCAAGTCTTGCAGATTCTCCCATAGAACGGCGACGCCGACCAGTCCAGGCCGCCCTCGCATTTCATGTGTCTTGGGGGAAGGGTGCGTGAGGAACAGCCACGCAGTCGCGGCCAATCTCGACATGGCTAAATCATCGAGGCCGCGACCTCAAGGCCGGGGCGTTACTATCTGGATCGGATTACGGACGCGGGTTCGGTTGCATGTTCCACCAGCGGTATCCGCGTCTCGAACACCGCTTCGCGCAGCGTGACGGCGGTGGCTTATCACCGCCGTCCATGAACACGGCGAGCGAGCCTCACGTTTCCGCTCTTACCCTCACCAGTACTCACATGCCCCGATAGCGAGTTGTGATCCAGGGTGCGATTGCACCACCAGAC
>JBEOKH010000283.1:0-14713 GCA_040275625.1 Thauera sp.
CACCGCATTCAGCGCCACGCCGCTGCGCAGCAGGTATTCGTAAACGTAAATGGGTTCACTCACGGCATCACATCCTTTGCTTTGACGATTCCCCAGCACATCAGCGCCGCGAAGGCCAGCAACTGCGCCCCGCTCATCGCCAGCAGGCGATTGTGACCTCGGCTCGGCGCTTCCGCGATCACTCGCCACGCTACAAACAAGCCAATCGGCAGTGTCGCCAGCGGCAGCGTGAAGGCCCGTTCCCAGCCCTGGTCCACCCAGTAAAACCCCGCCGCATGCGCCGCGAGGATCAGCAAAACGATCTCCGCCCGCGCGAAACCCACGCCCAGCCGCACCGCCAGCGTCTTCTTACCTGTCTGCCGGTCCTCATTCACATCGCGCAGGTTGTTGATGGCGATCAAGATGGTGCTCAGGCAGCCGATTTGAAATCCCGCAACCACCGCTGCCTCATACCACTCGCCGGTTTGCACAAAGGCCGTGCCCGTCACCGCCACGAGGCCGAAAAACAAAATCACAAACAGCTCTCCGAGTCCGCGATACGCCAGCGGCACCGGCCCGCCCGTGTAACCAAAGCAAAAATACAGCGATGGAATGCCGATGAACAAAATCGGCAGCCCCCGTGCCTCAAACAGCGGCACGGCGAGCAGCGTCGCCACCACGAGCATCAGCCACGCCGCGATGTTCACCGCCTTGGCAGAGGCCGCACCGCTTGCGGTGATGCGTCGTGGCCCGATCCGCGCCTGTGTGTCCGCGCCTTTGATCGAATCCAGCGCGTCATTGAAAAAGTTTGTCGCGATTTGCAGCGCCCCGCAGCTCCCCAGCGTGCAAAGCGCCAGCGTCCAGTCGAGCTTGCCCGAGATCTTCTCCGCCAGCGCGCAACCCACCGCCACAGGCGCAATGGCGGCCCCGAGTGTTTTCGGGCGTGCGGCGGCGATCCAGTCGAAAAGTGAAGCCATGGATAGAATGTCGAATGACGAATGGAGAATGACGAATGAGGCACTTGGCGCAACCATTCGTCATTCCTCATTCTGGTTTCGTCATTACTTCGGCATCTCCACCTGTCCTTCTCCCATGAGGTAAGCAATCAGGTTGATCACATTCTCCTCGCCCAATGCCGCCAGCAGTCCTTCCGGCATCAAACTTTGCGTCAGTTGGTCCTGCTTCACGATCTGCGTGCGTTCGACGACAAGACGCTCGGCGGGTGTTTGCACGGTGATCGTGCGCTCGGTCTGCTCAGGCATCACGCCGCTGATCGTGCGGCCGTCTTTGAGCTGGAACACACTCACGCGGAAGTCGGCGGGCACGACGGCGTTCGGGTCGATGATGTTTTCGAGGAGGTATTTCAGGTTGCGGCGGTCGCTGCCGGTCAATTCGGGGCCGATGGCTCCACCCTGGCCGTACATCTTGTGACAGGCGCTGCACGCGGCGGTGAAGATCATGCGGCCTTTCGATTTGTCGGCCTTCGCGAGCGTTTCGGTCTTCAAGACACCTTCCCACTTCGTGAACTCTGCTTTTTTGGCCTCCGGCGTGTCGCGGATCTCGCCCCAGGCTTCGGTGAGGAGTTTGGTGAGTGCTTCATCGCCCAGATTGCGAATCTGGCGCGCTTGGAAGGGCGAAATGGCTGCCGCAGGCACCTTCTTCGCCTTCACCGCTTCAAGCAGGGCTTTCGCATAACTGGCGCGTGAGGTCAGCGTCGCCACGGTGGCCGCCTGCTGTTCCTCGCTGCGCACCGGCCAGGAGCCGAGGAGCTGTTTCGGGATGCTGGGATCATCGTAAGCCGCCAAAGCACTGCGTGCCGCCGTGGCGAGCACCTTGTCATTCACCTGCGCGCGAATGACCGCGAGCAGCTCGGGCTTCGCGCTGCGTGTGAGGCTCTTGAAGGCATTCAGACGCGCGTTGGCATCACCATCCGCATTTTTGACGATGGCGATGAGTTCATCCGTCGCCCGGCCGCTGCCGAAGACGACGGAGAGGTTTTGGATTTCGTTCGGAGTCCCGGCTTTAGCCGGAAGATCGCCGCTGGTGCTTGAGGCAGCCTTTCCGTCTGAAGGCGGGACTCCCAACACAAACTTATCCCAGCCCTTTGGCTTCTTCGCGCTGCTAAACCCATCAAGCCCTGCCCCCATTCCAGCGAGCACATCGCTGCGCAAGTCCGCGCGTTCCGTCATCAACGCCACGAGCGCATCGACGGCCTCGGGCTTGTCCTCGATCATCTCGGCGATGCGGCGGGCGACGAGGCGGCGCACGGTGGGGATTTTCGCCTCGCGGATGAGTTCCACGCCCTTCATCGGCTCCGCCGCCACCGCCGGCTCGATGCCATACCAGATCATGAGCGGCTGCTGCCGGTCGTTCGCGTCCTCCGCATGCTTCGCCAGCGCCGTCGCGATGGGCCAGCGGGCTTCGAAGGGGAGACGCTGGAGTGCGGAGGCTATCTTGAGTCTTAGCGAAGAACCAGGAAGCGATGTTGTAGCATCGTCGGGCTTTGCTGCCCATTCCTTAAACAACTCGACAAGCTTCTTTACTGACGCTTCAGGTTCGGTCGTTAATTCTTTAGAGTGTTGCACAAGCATCTGTAACGCGACTGCAACGAAAATTGCCCTTTTTCTGCCGACCTGCTCAGCGGACGCTTGGGGTACATCCTCATGATAGTGGGATAGGAGCTCGTCAATCCAGGTGCTAGTCGCCTCTTTCTTGGTGTTGTTGTCATACTTAGCGGTCGACTCGGATTGAGTTAGAGCCTGCATGCGTTTCCACCAATTGTTATAAGTGCCGTCGAACTCTGTGAGCACTGTTGCGGCAACTTGATACCCATCAGTAGGTGAAGAGTAACGAGCCAACAATTCGAGCAGCTCTGGGACTGTCTTCCGTGTGGTCGGAAAGGACTTGCCGATTCTTTTCACATACGAGTCGTCCCCTTCATACACGATCTTGTAAATCCGCCCGCTGCTGCGATGCACGCCGTCGTTGTCGTGGCATTCGCCGCTGTCGCTCCAGTCGGCGACGAAGACGTTGCCGTCGGGGCCGGTGAGGAGGTCGATGCCGCGGAACCACTTGTCCTTGGCCTTCATGAAGTCGGGCGCGTGCTTGCCGACGTAGCCGCAGCCCTGGCGCTCCAGCTTGTCCACGTTGATGCGGTTGCCGTGCAGGTTGCAGGTGAGGACGGCGCCGTGGTATTCCTTCGGCCAGGTGCCGCCTTGATAGATGAGCATGCCGACGTGGGCGTGGCCGCCGCCGAGCTGGTCGGTCTTGCCAGTGACGCCGAGCTTGCGGATGTCGCTCCAGGTTTCAGCGCCAGCGTCCCAGTGAAAGTGGTCGGCGGTTTGCTCGATGACTTCATAGACGTGCGGATTGAGGTGCGTGCCGAACATGCGGCGGTAGTAGGCACCGGGAATGCCGTGCCAGAGGTGGCCTATGACGGTGTTGATCCAGAAAAGCTCGCCCTCGGCATTCCAATCGTGGCCCCAGGAGTTCGTGCCGCCGTGGCAGACGACTTCAAAGACTTTCCGCGTGGGATGAAAGCGCCAGATGCCGCAGTTGATCTTCACGCGCTTTTCCAACGGCGTGCCGGGTGCGCCGACGGCGGAGGTATCAGTGATGCCGTGGCGGCCATACAGCCATCCATCGGGGCCCCAGCGCAGGCCGTTGACGATGTTGTGGCCAATGGTCTTCACGTTGAAGCCGTCGAGGAGCACCTCCGGCTCGCCATCCGGCACATCGTCGCCGTTTTTATCGGCGATGAAGCTGAGCGTGCCGTTGTGCAGCACCCACACGCCGCCGTAGCCGATCTCGACGCTGGTGAGGTAGCTGCCGCCTTCCCAGAAGACCTTCCGGCCGTCGTGTTTGCCATCGCCGTCCTTGTCCTCAAGGATGATCACACGATCCCGCAGCTTCGTGTCCCAGCGCATGGGATTCTCGGCAAAGGTGTAGTTTTCCGCGACCCACAGGCGGCCTTTGGCATCCCAGGCCATGGCGATAGGCTGACGCACATCCGGCTCGGCGGCAAAGACTTGGCACTTGAAGCCCGGCGGCAGCTCCATCGTAGCCGCAGCCTCCTCGGCGGACATGGGCGCGCCTTTTTCGGTGTCGTAGATGGCCGGGAAGTCGGCCGCGAGAGCTGGGAGGGCGAGAAGGGACAGCAGGATGGCGCGAGGGATGCTCATGAGTTGGGAGGAGAGACTGGTTTAAACCGCTGATAAGACGCTAATCTGACGCTGATACGCAAGTTTCATCACCACCGCGCCGCAGAAATCGCGGTTGGCAAAGCGGTCGCAAGGAATACACTCCGCCCATGCAAGCCACTGAGTCATCTCCCGAGGCACCCGCCGTGGACGAAAATCTCGCCCGTGCGCGACGAAAAAAGGCAGCCGTGCTCGAACTGATCCGCAAGACCGGCCGGAACGGCCTGAATGCGGCGGGCATGATCAAAGACACGCCCCTGGCGAGAGAAGCATTCGCATTGGGCGAGGCCTATCGCCGGTCCCAGACCTATCCTTGAACAGTTGTGTTTGTCCTTGATACCAACCATCTCAGGGAGCTGTCATTCAAAACAGTCCTGGGAAGGCGTTTGGAGGACCGCATACTCAGCGCCAAGGAGGCTGTCGTGACCACTGTCGTATGCGCGGAGGAAATGCAGCGCGGCTGGCTGGCACGGATTTCCACCGCTTCCAAGGCGGCAGAAGCTGAGGAAGCCTACGAACGCTTTTCTGAAAGCATCCACTTCCTCGCCTCCTTCGTGCTCCTGCCCTGGGATGTGCAGGCGGATGAACAACTGCAGTCGTTCCGCAAGGCTGGCGTCCGCATCGGCACGATGGACCTCAAAATCGCCTGCGTCACACTCGAACACGACGCCATCCTCCTGACCCGCAACCGCGCCGATTTCGAAAAAGTCCCCGGTCTCCATTTTGAGAACTGGCTGGACTGAATCTCGCTCTCTTCTTCGCTTATGAAACACTTCGTCCTGCTCCTTTCCGCGTATTCCGTGTGTTCCTTAGGCCTGCTCGCCGCGAAGACCCAAGCGCCTACGCCAAAGCCGAAGACCACCGCCGACCTCGCGGAGTCCGTTGCTCCCTCGCTGGTCAAAATTACCCAGCTAGGCCGCGAAGGCACCGACGGCATCGGTTCCGGTTTCATCGTCAGCGCGGACGGCCTCATCGCCACGAACCTGCATGTCATCGGTGAGGCACGAAGGCTGCAAATCGAGATGCACGATGGCAAGACGCATGCGGTGACTTCCATCCACGCCTCGGACGCGCAGCGCGACCTCGCCTTGCTCAAAATTGACGCCAAAGACCTCAAACCGCTGACGCTGGGGGATTCCGCCAAGGTGCGCCAGGGCGAGAACGTGGTGGCAATGGGCGCGCCTGAAGGCCTTGGCTTCAGCATCGTGCAGGGCGTGCTTTCCGCCACGCGCGACATTGACGGCAACGACATGCTGCAAGTCGCCATCCCCATCGAGAAAGGCAACAGTGGCGGCCCGCTGCTCGACATGCAGGGCAAGGTGCTGGGCATTCTCACGCTCAAGCACATCAAGACCGACAACCTCGGCTTCGCGATGCCGGTGAACGCGCTCAAGGAACTTGTCGCGAAGCCGAATCCGGTGCCGATGAGTCGTTGGTTGACCATCGGCGTGCTGAATCCGAAGCTGTGGAAGCTGCACCTCGGCTCACAGTGGACACAGCACGCGGGCGTGATTCATGCCGATCTGCCGGGCGATGGTTTTGGCGGTCGTGCGCTCTGCCTTTCTTCTCAAGCCGTGCCGGAAGGCACCTTCGAGATCGCTACCACCGTGAAGCTGGATGACGAAAGTGGTGCTGCTGGCCTCGCCTTTTGCTCCGATGGCGGCGACAAGCACTACGGCTTTTATCCTTCCGGCGGCAAACTGCGTCTCACGCGCTTCGACGGGCCGGATGTGTATTCGTGGACCATCCTCGCCGACGTACCGAGCGAGGCTTACAAAGCGGGCGAGTGGAATACGCTGCGCGTTCGTGTGGAGCCGGAAAAGATCACCTGCTTCGTGAACGGCAAACAAGTCATCGAGACCGACGACACCGGCCTGCGTGGCGGTGTGGCCGGCCTGTGCAAATTCCGCACCACCGTGGCCGACTTCCGCAGCTTCCGCATCGGCACCGATCTCACCGAAAAGCCGCTGGAGCCGGAACTCGCCTCGAAATTCCGCGGCGAGATCGAATCCCACCTCGCGCAGGCATCCACGCGCGAGCAGACGCTCGATAAACTCCTCGAAAACCCCGCCGCCGCCCGCCGCGTCGTGATGGAGCAGCGCAAGCAGCTCGAAGAGACCTGGGAGTGCGACTTCTCCTTCGCCGTGCCCAACCTCGCGCGCTTCCGCGTCAACGCCTTCCAGCAGAACCGCGGCGCAGGCGCGGTGTTCCGCACCATTCCGAGCAAGGTGCTGACCCTGGAGGAGCTCAACTGCCCGAAGATCTTCAAGGAGATCGCCCACCAGCCGCGCGGCATCGTGCTGGTGACCGGGCCGACCGGCTCGGGCAAGTCCACCACGCTGGCGGCGATGCTCGACTACGTGAACGAAAACGAGTACGGCCACATCCTGACCGTCGAGGACCCCATCGAGTTCGTGCACGAAGCCAAGCGCTGCCTGGTCAACCAGCGCGAGGTGCACCGCGACACGATGTCGTTCAACAACGCGCTGCGCGCTGCGCTGCGCGAAGACCCCGACGTGATCCTGGTCGGCGAGATGCGCGACCTCGAGACCATCCGCCTCGCGCTCACCGCGGCCGAGACCGGCCACCTGGTGTTCGGCACCCTGCACACCTCGTCGGCGGCCAAGACCATCGACCGTATCGTCGACGTCTTCCCCGCGGCCGAAAAGGACATGGTGCGCTCGATGCTGTCCGAATCGCTGCGTGCGGTGATCTCGCAGACCCTGCTCAAGACCAAGGACGGCCAGGGCCGGGTGGCGGCGCACGAGATCATGATCGGCACCCCGGCGATCCGTAACCTGATCCGCGAGAACAAGATCGCGCAGATGTATTCCTCGATCCAGACCGGCCAGAATGTCGGCATGCAGACCCTCGACCAGTGCCTCGCCGACCTCGTGCGACGCAACGTGGTGTCGGCTGCGGAAGCGCGCGTGAAGGCGCAGAACAAGGACAGCTTCGCCGCCTGAGCGGCATCCCCGACCTCGGCGGCGACGCCAGCAGGAGCACGCAGCAATGGAACGCGACCAGGCCCTCAAATTCATGCACGACCTGCTGCGGCTGATGCTGCAGAAGAACGGCTCCGACCTCTTCATCACCGCCGGCTTTCCGCCCGCGATCAAGATCGACGGCAAGATCGTGCCGCAGTCCAACCAGATCCTGCAGCCACAGCACACCTCCGAACTGGCGCGTGCGGTCATGAACGACCGCCAGGCGGCCGACTTCGAATCCCACAAGGAATGCAACTTCGGCATCTCGCCCGCCGGCATCGGGCGCTTCCGCGCCAACGCCTTCGTGCAGCAGGGCCGCGTCGGCCTCGTGCTGCGCACGATCCCGCAGAAGATCCCGAGCTTCAAGGAGCTCGGCCTGCCCCCGGTGCTGACCGAGGTGGCGCTCGCCAAGCGCGGCCTTGTGATCTTCGTCGGCGGCACCGGCACCGGCAAGACGACCTCGCTGGCGTCGATGGTCGACTACCGCAACGAGAACACCTACGGCCACATCATCACGATCGAGGATCCGATCGAATTCGTGCACACGCACAAGAACTGCATCGTGTCGCAGCGCGAGATCGGCATCGACACGGAGTCGTGGCACACCGCACTCAAGAACACCCTGCGCCAGGCACCCGACGTGATCCTGATGGGCGAGATCCGCGACCGCGAGACCATGGACTACGCGATCGCGTTCGCCGAGACCGGCCACCTGTGCCTGGCCACGCTGCACGCCAACAGCGCCAACCAGGCGATCGACCGCGTCATCAACTTCTTCCCGGAAGAGCGCCGCACGCAGTTGCTGATGGACCTGTCACTGAACCTGCGCGCGATGGTGTCGCAGCGCCTGCTGCCGCTGAAGGAGCGCAAGGGCCGCGTGCCCGCGGTCGAGGTGATGCTCAACTCGCCGCTGATCGCCGACCTGATCTTCAAGGGCAACGTGCCCGAGATCAAGGAGATCATGAAGCGCTCGCGCGAGCTGGGGATGCAGACCTTCGATCAGTCGCTGTTCCAGCTCTACGAGGACGAACTGATCAGCTACGAGGACGCGCTGCGCAACGCCGACTCGGTGAATGACCTGCGCCTGCAGATCAAGCTCAACAGCCGCCATGGCGAGCACGGCGCTGGTGAAGGCGGACTCAGGAACCTCGGCATCCTGTGAGCGCCGCCTGCCCGGGCCTCAGTCCGCCGGGCGCGGTGGGCGATCGCGGTTGCTGCCCGCAACCATGCGGTACTCGAAGAGCCGGCACTCGAGCGCGCCGTTGAAGAGCGGCGTGCGCCGCGTCGCCTTGAGCCCGATCCGCTTCGGCAGCTCGGGATCGGCGGTGAAAAGATAGCAGCGCCAGCCGCCCCAGCGCTGCTTGAGGGCATCCCCCAGCTTCGGGTAGAAGGCGGCCAGCTCGTCGGCCTCGCCGATGCGCACGCCATAGGGCGGATTGGCCACCATCACCCCGCCAGCGGCCGGGGGCGTGCGCTCGAGCACGTCGGCGCGGTCGAGGCGGACGCAGTCGGCGAGGCCGGCCGCGTCCAGGTTCACGCGGCTGCGCCGCACCCACTCGCCGACGAGATCCGAACCGAAGATCGGCAGCACGCGCGCCGGCCTGCGGCGCTGTTCGGCCGCCCGCCGCACCGCCGCCCAGGCGCTGCGATCGTGGATGCGCAGGCGCTCGAACGCGAAGCCGCGGCCGAGCCCGGGCGCGATGTCGAGCGCCATCTGCGCGGCCTCGATGAGGAAGGTGCCACTGCCGCACATCGGATCGACCAGCGCCTCGTCGGGCTGCCAGCCGGTGAGCCGCAGGATGCCGGCGGCGAGGTTCTCCTTCAGCGGCGCCTCCACCGCGGCCGGCTTGTAGCCGCGCTTGTAGAGCGGCTCACCGGTGGTATCGACGTAGAGCGTGGCGGTGTCGGCGCTCAGGAACACATGAATGCGCACCACCGGGTTCGCGGTATCGACATCGGGCCGGCGCCCGGCGACGGTGCGGAAATGGTCGCACACCGCGTCCTTCACCCGCAGCGTGATGAACTCCAGGCTCTTGAGCGGCGACTTCTGCGCGGTCACGTAGATGCGGATGGTGTCATCGGCGGTGAACCATTTCGCCCACGTCACGCTGTAGGCGAGCTTGTTGATGTCGACTTCGGCACGGTAGCGCCCCTGCGCCACCCGCCACAGCACGCGGGTGGCGAGCCGGCTCTCGAGGTTGGCGCGCAGGCAGGCCGCCCAGTCACCTTCCCACGCGACACCGCCATGGACCGTCCGCGCCGCACGCGCGCCCAGGCCGGCAAGCTCGTCGGCGAGCAGCGGCTCGAGCCCGCGCGGGCAGGGAGAAAAGAAGGCTTCGGCCATGGGGCGCTCCGGACGGATGAAAAGGCGGCATTGTAGCGCCCGCCAGCCGGCGAACCGGCCTGCCGCTCAGGGATGCCAGGGCAATCCCGTGAGCGGCGCTGCCGAAGCGGCACGCAAAAGCTCGCGGCTTCCGCCGCTCCTACCCAAAACTCCCCCCCACGGCCCCTGTAGGAGCGGCGGCAGCCGCGAACACAGCGTTCCGCCAAGCGGCGCGCGCCATCTCCACCGCTGCCTTCGCGCCTTCCGGCGCTCCTACGCAAACCGCCGCGCCTTCGCCGGCCCCTGCAGGAGCGGCGGCAGCCGCGAACCGTTATCGAAGAACGCTTGCGTCGACCGCCCTGCTCACGGATGCCCGGACTTTCCTGCCTTGACGTCGTGATACCACTGCTCGTGGTGCTCGCGCGCCCAGGTCTCGTCCACATAGCCGGTCTTCATCGACTCGTAGGCGCCCTCGGCGCCGAGCGTGCCCATGTAGATGTGACCGAAGGCCAGGCCCAGCATCAGGACGGCGCCGATCGCATGCACGATGTTCGCGGTCTGCATGTCGGCACGGCTCCAGTCGCCCAGGTTCGGGAAGTCCATGATCAGCCCGGACACCGCCACGGTGAGGCCGAGGAAGGTGACGCCGAACCAGAACCAGGTCTTCTCGCCGAAGTTGAAGCGCCCCGAAGGCACGTGGCTGCCGTCGAGCAGGCCGCCCGCGCGGCGGATCCACTCCGCGTCGATCGGCCGCCACACGTTGTCGCGCAGGAAGGCGAAGAACATCAGCACCACGAAGAGCCCGAACAGCGGGCCGACGTAGTTGTGCACCAGCTTGCCTGCGTTGAGCAGCAGGCCCAGCCCGTCGTGGCCGATGAGCGGCAGCAGCACGTGCTTGCCGAACAGGATCGCCACCCCGGTGACGGCGAGCAGCAGGAAGCTGATCGCCGTGCCCCAGTGCACGAAGCGCTCGAAGCCAGAGAAGCGCAGCATCTTGCGCCCGGTCCTGGCGCCGTGCAGCTTCATCGTGCCCTTGATCAGCCAGAACAGCAGGATGACCGTCGGCACGAGGATGAGCAGCCAGCCGCCGTAGAGCGTGACCGGGCCGTTGCGCAGCTGGCGCCAGGTGTTGCCTTCGCTCTGGATCAGCACGCCGGCTTCGGGGCTGCGCGAGAGGGTGAAGTGCTCCTCCCCCGAACGCACTGCCCGCCATACCGGCGCGTTGTTGAGCGGACGATCGACCTGGCGCTCGGCCTGGTCCGCCGCGGTGCTGCCGTGCTGCGGCTCGGCCGCCTGCAGCGGCAGTGCCGTCATCCACAGCATGAGCGCGAGCAGCAGCACGGCCAGCCAGCCGCCGCGCTGCCCCCGCATCGCGTGTGTCGTCATGACGATCTCCTCACTGGATGCGGTTGTACTCGTTCTGGCCGCGGGAACGCTCCTTGAGCGCCTTCTCCCAGGCCGCGCGGTCGCCCTTGAACGCGCCACCTTCCCAGGGGCGGGCGTCGGCCTTGCCGCGGTACTGGCCCTGCTCGTAGACGGTGACCTGCGGCACCTCGCTGCAGGCCGCGAGGCCCATCAGCGCGGCACCGGCAAGCGCGGCGAGCGGCAGTCGTTTCAGCGTGTTCGTGCTCATGACTGGCCCTCCCGCTTGCGCTCCTGCTTGCGTTCCTGCTTGTGCTCGCCGCCACCGTAGGCGGCATCCCAGCCCCACACCTCGGCGCCGGTGCCGCGGCGCAGCACGCGCTCGCGGAAGATGTTGGCCACCACGTCGGCGTCGCCGGCGATCAGCGCCTTGGTCGAGCACATCTCGGCGCACAACGGCAGCTTGCCGTCGGCGAGACGGTTGGAGCCGTACTTCTCGTACTCGGCGGCCGAGCCGGTCTCTTCCGGGCCGCCGGCGCAGAAGGTGCACTTGTCCATCTTGCCGCGCGCACCGAAGGCCGCCGGGCCGTTGGGGAACTGCGGCGCGCCGAACGGACAGGCGTAGAAGCAGTAGCCGCAGCCGATGCACTTGTCCTTGTCGTGGAGCACGACGCCGTCTTCGGTCTTGTAGAAGCAGTCGGTCGGGCACACCGCCATGCACGGCGCGTCCGAGCAGTGCATGCAGGCCACCGAGATCGAGCGCTCGCCCGGCACGCCGTCGTTCATCGTCACCACCCGGCGGCGGTTCACGCCCCAGGGCACCTCGTGCTCGTTCTTGCACGCAGTGACGCAGCCGTTGCATTCGATGCAACGCTCGGCGTCACAGAGGAATTTCATGCGTCCCATCTTCTATTCTCCTCAGGCCTTGCTCACGCGGCACAGGGTGGTCTTGGTTTCCTGCATCATCGTCACCGAGTCGTAGCCGTAGGTGGTGGCGGTGTTGACCGCCTCGCCACGCACGACCGGCGCCGCGCCCTCGGGGTAGAACTCGAGCATGTCCTTGCCCTGCCACCAGCCGGAGAAGTGGAAAGGCAGGAAGACCGTGCCCGGCGCCACGCGCTGGGTGACCTGGGCGCGCACCTTGAGCTTCGCCTTGGTGGGCGACTCGACCCAGATGTATTCGCCATTGCGGAAGCCCGCATCGTTGGCGTCCTTCGGATTCACCTCGGCGAACATCTCCTGCTGCAGCTCGGCCAGCCAGGGGTTGGAGCGCGTCTCCTCGCCGCCGCCCTCGTACTCGACCAGGCGGCCGGAGGTCATCACCAGCGGGTAGTCCTTGGAGATGTCCTTCACCTTCTCCTGCATCGACTTGTACAGGGTGGGCAGGCGCCAGAACTTCATCTTGTCGTCATGGGTCGGGTACTTGGCAACCAAATCCGGGCGCGGCGAGTAGATCGGCTCGCGGTGCTGCGGGATCGGGTCGGGGAAGTTCCACACCACCGCGCGCGCCTTGGCGTTGCCGAAGGGGTGGCAGCCGTGGTTCTTCATGGCGACGCGGATGATGCCGCCCGAGGGGTCGGTCTTCCAGTTCTTGCCCTCGGCCGCGGCCTTCTCGGCCTCGGTGAGCTCGTCCCACCAGCCCAGCTTCTTCAACAGCACGTGGTCGAACTCGGGGTAGCCCATCTGCAGGTCGGCGCCCTTGGAGGCCGAGCCCTCGCCGGCGAGCAGCGACACGCCGTCCTTCTCGACGCCGAAGTTGGCGCGGAAGTTGCCGCCGCCTTCCATGACGTGCTTGGAGGTGTCATACAGGTTGGGCGTGCCCGGGTGCTTCATCTCGGGCGTGCCGTAGCACGGCCACGGCAGGCCGAAGTATTCACCGTCGCAGGGGCCGCCCACCGCCTTCAGCGTCTTCACGTCGAAGGTGTGCATGTTCTTCATGTGCAGCTTGAGGCGCTCGGGCGACTGGCCGGTGTAGCCGATGGTCCAGGTGCCGCGGTTGATCTCGCGCAGCGTGTCCTCCATGCTCGGCTCGTCCCAGCCCTGGGCGTCCTTCTCCACCTTGATGTTCTTCACGAACTGCTCGCCCCAGCCGAACTTCTTCGCGAAGGCGTACATGATGGTGTGGTCGGGCTTGGACTCGAACAGCGGCTCGATGACCTTCTCGCGCCACTGCAGCGAGCGGTTCGACGCGGTAGCCGAGCCGTGGGTCTCGAACTGGGTGCAGGCCGGCAGCAGGTACACGCCGTCCTTTCGCACCATCGCCGCCATCGCCGCGGTGGCTGACGGGTAGGGGTCGATCACCACCAGGGTGTCGAGCTTCTTCATCGCCTCGACCATCTCGGCGCCGCGCGTCTGCGAGTTGGGCGCGTGGCCCCAGTACACCACCGCGCGCAGGTTGCCGGCGGGCTGGTCGATCAGGTCCTTGTTCTCGAGCACGCCGTCGATCCAGCGCGACACCGTGATGCCGGACTTCTCCATCAGCTCCTGCGAGGCGTAGCGGCCCTTGACCCACTCGTAGTCCACGCCCCACACGCTCGACCAGTGCTTCCACGAGCCCGCCGCGAGGCCGTAGTAGCCGGGCAGCGAGTCGGGGTTGGGGCCGACGTCGGTCGCGCCCTGCACGTTGTCGTGGCCGCGGAAGATGTTGGCACCGCCGCCCGCCTTGCCGATGTTGCCGAGCGCGAGCTGCAGGATGCAGGAGGCGCGCACCATCGCGTTGCCGATCGAGTGCTGGGTCTGGCCCATGCACCAGACGATGGTGCTCGGGCGGTTCTCGGCCATGGTGCGCGCGGCCAGCAGCATCTGGTCCGCGGGCACGCCGCAGGCTTCTTCCACCTTGTCCGGCGTCCACTTGGCGAGCACCTCCTCGCGGATCTTGTCCATGCCGAAGACGCGATCGTCGATGTACTGCTTGTCTTCCCAGCCATTCTGGAAGATGTGGTAGAGCAGGCCGAACAGGAAGGGCACGTCGGTGCCGGAGCGGATGCGGATGTACTGGTGGGCCTTGGCCGCGGTGCGGGTGAAGCGCGGGTCCACCACGATCATCCTGGCGCCGTTTTCCTTGGCGTGCAGGATGTGCAGCAGCGACACCGGGTGCGCCTCGGCCGCGTTCGAGCCGATGAACAGCATCGCCTTGGCGTTCTGCATGTCGTTGTAGGAGTTCGTCATCGCGCCGTAACCCCAGGTGTTCGCCACGCCCGCCACGGTGGTGGAGTGGCAGATGCGCGCCTGGTGGTCGCAGTTGTTGGTGCCCCAGAAGGAGACGAACTTGCGCAGCAGGTAGGACTGCTCGTTGTTGTGCTTGCTCGATCCGATCCAGTACACGGCGTCGGCGCCGGATTCCTCGCGGATCTTCAGCAGGCGGTCGCCGACCTCGTTCAGCGCCTGTTCCCACGAGATCTTCTGGTACTTGCCGTCAACCAGCTTCATCGGATACTTGAGGCGGTACTCGCCGTGGCCGTGCTCGCGCAGCGCCGCGCCCTTGGCGCAGTGCGCGCCGAGGTTGATCGGCGAGTCGAACACCGGCTCCTGGTGCACCCACACGCCGTTGCGCACGATGGCGTCGCTGGCGCAGCCCACCGAACAGTGGGTGCACACGGTGCGGCGCACCTCGGCCTTGCCCTCGGCGCGCGCGGCGCCCGCGGGCGCGGCGGCCTCGGCGGCGCCGATGAAGTTGTACGGCAACTGGGTGGCGAGCGCGCCGGCACCCACGCCCAGGCCGGAGCGCTTGAGGAAGGCGCGGCGGTCCATGGTCTGGCCGAGCTGGCGCGCGGTGGCGCCGCGCAGGCGACGCGCGCTGGTCGCGGCGGTCGCGGATTTCTTCGTCAACATCCTCGCGTCCTCCTCAGATCCGCGTCGTGCGG
>JBEOKH010000284.1:0-2403 GCA_040275625.1 Thauera sp.
ACGCGGCGTCCGTCTTCGTCACCCACGCCGGTCGCTGCGCGGCCTGGTTCGCGGCTGCCGCCGCTCCTACCGATTCGGGTGCGGTGGTTTTGTAGGAGCGCCGGCAGGCGCGAACGCGGCGTCCGTCTTCGTCACCCACGCCGGTCGCTGCGCGGCCTGGTTCGCGGCGGCCGCCGCTCCTGCAGGAACGGTGGCGGTTGCGGGGCCTTTCGGCGGCTCGCTGAGGCGATTCAGCCCAGTGGCGGGATGCGCAGCATCTGGCCCGGGTAGATCTTGTCCGGGTGGCTCAGCATCGGCTTGTTGGCCTCGAAGATCGCCGGGTACTGGTTGGCGTTGCCGTAGTACTTCTTGGCGATCGCTGACAGCGTGTCGCCGCGCGCCACGGTGTGGAACTGGGCCTCGGCTTCGGCGCGCGCCACCGACATGCGGTTCTCGACCTCGGCGACGCCGGCGACGTTGCCGGCGGCGAGCAGGATCTTCTCGCGCGTGGCCTGGTTGGGCGCGGTGCCGGTGATCGTGACCTGCGAGCGCGCGGCGTCGAAGCTGACACCGAGGTCGGACGGGGCGAGCTTGAGCGCGACGATGTAGTTGTGGATGGCCTCGGCGGCCTTCGCGTTGGCGATCGCCGGATCGGCAGCGGGTGCCGCAGCATTGGCTTCGCCGCTGCCGAAGAGCTTCTCGCCGGCTTCCTTGATGAATGCAAACAGACCCATACCAACCCCCTGTGCGTATGAAGATGACCTTCATCAGCATAACCCCTCGGCCGTAGCCGGTCCATGCGCGTGGCGGTCACGATGGGAGGCTACGCGGGAGTAGGTGCTCCGAGTTGGTGCGCGTTTGAGGTGATTGTCATGATTTGTGCCGATTTGACGAAGATCATGCACCGAACAAGGGAGTTGATGCACAATAACGGCCCAGTTATAGCGCGATGGCCTCGGGTAACACCGAGGCCATCGCGTGTGCGCGCCTGTCCGGTATTCTTGTTTTCAATCAACCCATGGGTCCAACATCATGAAATATCAGTCCCTCGAGGAGTTTCTGGCCTACGTCGAACAGCGCAACCCCGGCCAGCCCGAGTTCCTGCAGGCCGTGACCGAGGTCATGGAGAGCCTGTGGCCCTTCATCTCGGCCAACAAGCGCTATGCGGAGCACTCCCTTCTCGACCGGTTGATCGAGCCTGAACGCGTGATCACGTTCCGCGTCTCGTGGGTGGATGATCGAGGCGACGTGCAGGTCAACCGCGGCTATCGCATCCAGCACAGCTCGGCGATCGGCCCCTACAAGGGCGGCCTGCGTTTCCACCCCTCGGTGAACCTGTCGATCCTGAAGTTCCTGGCTTTCGAGCAGACCTTCAAGAACGCGCTCACCACGCTGCCCATGGGCGGCGGCAAGGGGGGCTCCGATTTCGACCCGAAGGGCCGCAGCCCGGGCGAGGTGATGCGCTTCTGCCAGGCTTTCGTCAGCGAGCTGTATCGCCACGTCGGCCCCGACACCGACGTGCCCGCCGGTGACATCGGCGTGGGTGGCCGTGAGGTCGGCTTCATGGCCGGCATGATGAAGAAGCTGTCGAACAACGCGGCCTGCGTGTTCACCGGCAAGGGCCTGTCCTTCGGCGGCTCGCTGATCCGTCCCGAGTCGACCGGTTACGGGACGGTGTATTTCGCCAACGCGATGCTCGAGCGCGCCGGCCGTGACATCAAGGGCATGCGCGTGTCGGTGTCCGGTTCGGGCAACGTCGCCCAGTACGCGATCGAGAAGCTGATGCAGCTCGGCGCCAAGCCGATCACCTGCTCGGATTCGAGCGGGACGGTGATCGACGAGGCTGGCTTCACGCCCGAGAAGCTCGCGCTCCTCATGGAGATCAAGAACCACTACTACGGTCGCGTTGCCGAGTTCGCCGAGCGCGTCGGTGCGCGCTTCGAGCCGGGCGTGCGCCCGTGGCATGTGCCGGTCGAGGTGGCCCTGCCGTGCGCGACCCAGAACGAACTCGACGGCAATGACGCCGCCACCCTGGTCAATAATGGCGTGATCGCCGTGGCCGAAGGCGCCAACATGCCGAGCACGATGGAAGCGGCGAAGATCTTCGAGCACAACGGCGTGCTCTACGCGCCGGGCAAGGCGTCCAACGCCGGTGGCGTGGCCACCTCGGGCCTCGAGATGAGCCAGAACGCGATGCGCCTGTCGTGGACCCGCGACGAGGTCGACGCGCGCCTCAAGGAGATCATGCTCGGCATCCACGCTGCCTGCCTGAAGTACGGCGAGCGCGATGACGGCTCGGTGAGCTATGTCGACGGTGCCAACGTTGCCGGCTTCGTCAAGGTCGCCGAGGCGATGCTGGCCCAGGGCGTGATCTGATCGCGCGCCCGCGTGCCGGCGTGCCCTCGGCACGCCGGCACGGCTTGC
>JBEOKH010000285.1:0-8987 GCA_040275625.1 Thauera sp.
GGAAGAGGGAAGAGGGAAGAGGGAAGAGGGAAGAGGGAAGAGGGAAGAGGGAAGATTGCTTGGTGAGGTGGGTTAAGTGCGCTCTGGGGCTTCGACCCGTTGTGATGCGTGTTCGAGCTCTGGCGCGGCTGGGGCGCGGCTGGGGCGCGGTGCAGGGCCGCCCGACCTGGCGCCAACGGGACCTCCGCGCTCGCACTGTGCCGCTTCCCGAAGCGCGGCGCCTTCATGTAGGAGCGCCGGAAGGCGCGAACCGTGCCGCCGCGTCAGGGCGACTTGCGTGCGCTGCTGTTCGCGCCTTCCGGCGCTCCTACAAAGGGTGTGGCGCGATTGTGCCGTATCGCGTCGAAACCGCGGCGCTTCGTCTGATCGCGGCGGGGCCGCCGGTCGGCGCCATGCGCCTTACGCCTCATGCCGCAGCCGCATGCCGCACGCCTGACGCCTCGCGTACCCCTCACCTACCCCTCAGGCGTGGCCGCCCTCCAGATACGCCGCGCGCACCTCCGGACTCGCCAGCAGCTCCGCGCCCGTCCCGGCGAGCGTGATTTCGCCGTGCTGCAGCACGTAGCCCCGGTGCGCCACGCGCAGGGCCTGGTTGGCGTTCTGTTCCACCAGCAGGATGGTCATGCCGTGGTCGCGGTTGAGCTCCTTGACGATCTGGAAGATCCGCCGGATGTAGATCGGCGCCAGCCCGAGCGAGGGCTCGTCGAGCAGCAGCAGCTTGGGCCGGCTCATCAGCGCGCGGCCGATCGCCAGCATCTGCTGCTCGCCGCCCGACAGCGTGCCGGCGCGCTGCGACTGGCGCTCCTGCAGGATCGGGAACATCGCGAACACGCGCGCGGTGTCGGCGGCGTAGTTGGCCGGGTCGGCGTGGGCGGTGCCCATCTGCAGGTTCTCGATCACCGTCATGCGCGGGAAGATGCGCCGGCCTTCGGGCACGAGGGCGATGCCGCGGCGGGCGATCTCGTGCGTGTGCACGCGGGTGATGTCCTCGCCGTCGAAGACGATGCGCCCGGCGCTGGCCTTGGGGTTGCCGAACAGGCTCATCATCAGCGTCGACTTGCCGGCGCCGTTGGCGCCGATCAGGGTGACGATTTCGCCCACCTGGACCTCGACGTCGATGCCGCGCAGCGCGTGGATGTGGCCGTAATGGGCGTGCACGCCCTCCATCTTGAGCATCATGCTGCGGCCCCTCCTGCCACGGCCTCTTCCTCGTCGTCCTCGCCCAGGTAGGCCTTGATCACCTGCGGGTCGTGCTTGACCTGTTCCGGCGTGCCTTCGGCGATCTTGCGCCCGTAGCTGATCACGCCGATGTGGTCGGACACGTTCATCACCACGCTCATGTCGTGCTCGATGAGCAGGATCGCGATCCCCATCTCGCCGCACAGGTAGAGCAGCAGCTCGTTCAACTCGGCGGACTCGCGCGGGTTGAGGCCGGCGGCGGGCTCGTCCAGGCACAGCAGCACCGGATCGACGCATAGGGCACGCCCGATCTCGATCCGGCGCTGGATGCCGTAGGGCAGGTCGCCGGCGGCGTCGTCGGCGAGGTGCTCGAGCTTGAGGCGCTGGAGCCACATCGCCGCGCGTTCGATCGCCTGCCGTTCCGCCTGGCGGTAGCCGGGCAGCTTGAAGAGGCCCGCGATCGAGAACTTCGAGGCGCGCTGCAGCACGTTGTGCTGGGCGACGATCAGGTTCTCCAGCACCGTCATCTTGGGGAACAGGCGGATGTTCTGGAAGGTGCGCACCACCTGGGCGTCGCGTGCGACGCGGTGGCTGGGCAGGGCCTCCAGGCGCATCTCGCCGCGGCTCGGGTGAGCCAGGCGCAGGGTGCCGGTGGTGGGCTTGTAGAAGCCGGTGAGGCAGTTGAACAGCGTCGTCTTGCCGGCGCCGTTGGGGCCGATGATGCCGGTGATCTTGCCAGCCGGCACTTCCAGCGACAGGTCGTCGATCGCGGTGAGGCCGCCGAAGCGCATGGTCAGGTTGCGCACCGACAGCAGGGTGGCGGGTGTATTCATCACGCAGCCTCCTTGGTCGCTGCAGCCCTGCCGAGCGCGTTCAGGCGCACGGTCGGTTCGCGGTGCGAGAGCAGGCCGCCCGGGCGCCACACCATGATCAGCACCATCGCCAGGCCGAACAGCAGCATGCGGTACTCGGCGAAATTGCGCCCGAACTCGGGGATCAGCACCAGCAGCGTTGCCGCCAGCACCACCCCCATCTGCGAGCCCATACCGCCGAGCACGACGATGGCGAGGATGATCGCCGACTCGGTGAAGGTGAAGCTTTCCGGCGAGATGAAGCCCTGGCGCGCGGCGAAGAACACCCCGGCGAAGCCGCCCAGCATGGCGCCGATGGCGAAGGCCGAGAGCTTGATGTTGGTGGTGTTCATGCCCATCGCCTGGCAGGCGATCTCGTCCTCGCGCAGCGCCTCCCAGGCGCGGCCGACGGGCAGCTTCCTCAGGCGCGACACGAAGGCGTGGGTCAGCAGCGCCAGCACCAGGATCAGGTAGTAGAGGAAGATCAGCCGGTGCATCGGCGAGAACTCCAGCCCGAAGAAACCGGAGAAGGTCTGGCTGCCTTCCGGTGCGCTGCGGGTGAAGTCGAGGCCGAAGAAGCTCGGGCGCGGGATCGAGCTGATGCCGTTGGGGCCGTTGGAGAACTCGGTCCAGTTCACCAGGATGATGCGCACGATCTCGCCGAAGCCGAGCGTGACGATCGCCAGGTAGTCGCCGCGCAGGCGCAGGATCGGGTAGCCGAGCAGGATGCCGAAGCTGGCGGCCATCGCGCCCGACACCGGCAGCGCCTCCCAGAAGCTCCAGCCGAACTGGGTGGACAGCAGCGCGTAGGAGTAGGCGCCCACCGCGTAGAAGGCGACGTAGCCGAGGTCGAGCAGGCCGGCCAGCCCGACGACCACGTTGAGGCCCCAGCCCAGCATCACGTAGATCAGCACCGTGGTGGCGGTGTCGACGACGTAGCGGTTGTCAGAGAACACGATCGGCAGCGCGATCGAGGCGCCGAGCGCGACCCAGCCGAGCACATTGACCACGCGCTGCGCGCCATGGGCGCGGTCGGCGGCAGTGGCGGTGCTGGCGCGGTCGCGGTCCTGCTTGCGGTTGCGCGCCTGGTCGATCGCCCAGCGCAGCAGCAGGCGGCCGGCGAACACCGCGGCCACCGCTGCGGCGAGCAGGCCGAAGCGGGTCTCCACGCCCAGCCGGCCGCCCACGTCCACCGTGGTGAGGCCGACCAGGGGAATGCCCAGGATGAGGCCGACGAAGGCCACCCAGCCGGCGTCGCGCAGGCGCTCGGCAGGCGTCATCGCGTGACGCGCAAAGACGACGGCGCTCATCACACTTTCTCCACTTCAGGCCGGCCGAGCAGGCCGGAGGGGCGCAACATCAGCACCAGGCACAGGATGCCGAAGGTGGCGACGTCCTTGTATTCCGCCCACAGGTAGGCGGCCCAGAAGGATTCGATCAGGCCGATCAGCAGCCCGCCCAGCATCGCCCCCGGCAGCGAGCCGATGCCGCCCAGCACCGCGGCGGTGAAGGCCTTGATGCCGGCGAGGAAGCCGATGAAGAAGTCGACCACGCCGTAATACACCGTGACCATCACCCCGGCGACCGCGGCGAGCGCCGCACCGAGCATGAAGGTGTAGGAGATGGTGCGATCCACATTGACCCCGAGCAGCGAAGCCATGGTGCGGTCCTGCTCGCAGGCGCGCTGCTGGCGGCCGAACGGGGTCTGGGTGATCATCCAGGTGAAGGCGCTCATCAGGATCACCGTGGTGACGATGATCAGCATCTGGCTCCAGCCGATCTGCACCGTGAAGCCCGGCGCGTCCCACACCACGATGCCGCCCTCGAGCACCGGCGGGATGGGCTTGACGCGCGCGCCCTGGGTGAGCTGCACGCTGTTCTGCAGGAAGATCGACATGCCGATTGCGGAGATCAGCGGCGCCAGCCGGGTCGAGCCGCGCAGCGGGCGGTAGGCGGTGCGCTCGACCGCCCAGCCGTAGGCCGAGGTGAAGAAGATCGACACGATCAGCACGAAGGTCAGCGCGAGCGGGATCGAGGTCACGTCGGCGGCGGCGAGGATCGTGAACGCGGTGACCGCGATGAACGCGCTCACCATGAAGATGTCGCCATGGGCGAAGTTGATCATGCCGATGATGCCGTACACCATCGTGTAGCCGATGGCGATCAGGCCGTACATGGCGCCGAGCGTGAGCCCGTTGATCAGTTGCTGGAGTGCGTAGGCCACGATGTCTCCTGCTGTGGCGGTGCGGTCGGCGCAGACCCCGAGCGGGATCCGCGCCCTGTAGGAGCGGCGCAAGCCGCGAATGTGGGAGCGGCTGGCGCTGCGAATGTGGAGCGGCTCTTGTGGGAGCGGGCTTGCCCGCGAAAGCGGAGCTTGAAAGCCGGATTCGCGGGAAAGCCCGCTCCCACGGACAGAGCGCCCACGGTGCGGCACCCGCCCTGTTCAGGGCTGGTGTGGGCGCCGCGGGGGCGAAGGCTTACTTCGCGTAGTCGTACTTGCCGCCCTGCCAGCGATAAACCACGAAGCCCGGCGCCTTCTGGTCGCCCTTGGCGTCGAAGGACAGCTCGCCGATCACGGTCTTGAAGGTGCCGGCGCGCATCGCCTTCTCGAGGTCGGCGTACTTGGTGCTCTTGGCGGCGGTGGCGGCCTGCTCGAACAGTTGCATCGCCGCATAGGCGTACAGCACGTAGCCTTCCGGCTCGACCTTGGCAGCGCGGAACTTCTCCACCACCGGTGCGGCGTCCGGGTTCTTGCGCGCGTCGGGCGAGAACGTGAACATCACGTTGTCGGCGGCCGGGCCGGCGGCGGTGACGAGCTCGGAGTTGGTCATGGTGTCGCCGCCCATCACCGTGAGCTGCAGGCCGGCGGCCTGGGCCTGGCGCAGGATCAGCGCGACCTCGGTGTGGTAGCCGCCATAGGCCATGACCTCGACGCCGGCCTGCTTGAGCTTGGTGACGATGCCCGAGTAGTCCTTCTCGCCGGCGGTGATCGATTCGCGCAGCGCGGGCTTGGCGCCCTTGGCTTCCATCGCCTTGGCGATCTCGTCGGCCAGGCCCTTGCCGTAGGCGCTCTTGTCGTCGACCACGGCGACCTTCTTGCCCTTGAACGTGTCGGCGATGTAGTTGCCGGCCACCAGGCCCTGCTGGTCGTCACGACCCATGATGCGGAAGATGTTCTTGAGGCCGCGCTCGGTGACCTGCGGGTTGGTCGACACGGTGGCCATCGGGATGTCGGATTCGACATAGACCTCGGAGGCCGGGATCGTCGAGCTCGAGCACCAGTGGCCGTGCATGAACACGATGCCCTTGTTGACCATGGTGTTGGCGACCGACACCGCCTGCTTGGGGTCGCAGGCGTCGTCGCCGACTTCGAGCTTGAGCTTCTCGCCGAGCACGCCGCCGCGGGCGTTGATGTCGGCGATGGCCATTTCCGCGCCCTTGCGGATCTGGTCGCCGGCAGACGCGTACTGGCCGGTCATCGGCCCGGCGATGGCGACCGCGAGGTCCGCCAGGGCCGCATGGGAGAAACCGCCGAGTGCGACGACTGTGGTGGCAAGCAGGGTTTTTTTCATGAAACGTCTCCTTCGTTTGTGGTTTTGGTCCTGGAGCGGGTGATCGAGGCCGGCGGCGGCCCAAGCTGCCGTCTGCGCCCCGTCACGTTAAGCGGAACTGGCCCGTCTCGCCATCCGTGATGCCCCTAGACCCCGATCCTTTCCGCTGCCGCCCGGCTGCGGCGGGATGACTTTGCCGGCCATCGGAATGGAGCGAATTCTTACGGTAAAAAGGCAGTTTATGGCTCCAAACTTTGGCTTTATAAAGGCGAAAGTTTTGAGCTTCACGCGTAGAACAGACGAAAAGATTGTTGCGACGCAATATAAGCAGCGTTTGGGCCATGCGAATCGCGTTCCAGGAGCGCGGATCGTCGCGTCCGCTCAGTGCCTGCTGGTCTCGACCAGGCAATGCACGAAGTAGGCCGCCGCGGGGGTGAGGGGCACGTCGGGCCGGGTCAGCAGCAGGAGCTGAAGGTCTGCGGGGTGGAGTCCCGCCTCGGGCACGGCGACGATGTCGCGGCACTCTGGCAAGCCGAGCAGCGCCGTCGGCAGCACGCTGACCACGTTCGCGCTGCGCAGCAGCGAGAGGGCGGCCAGCGCCTCGGCGAGAACGATGCGTTCCGGCGCGGTGACCCCGCTCTCCTGATACAGATCTCCGAGGCGGTAGCGCGCATTTTCCGAGGACAGCGCAGTGAACACCCATTCGTACTGGGCCAGGGCGTGCGCGCTCGGCGCCTTGAGGACGGGGTGGCTCGCGCGCACCACGACGCACTGCTCCAGGTCGCGGATGTGCGTGCAATGGAATTCGTTGCCATGCAATTCGCCCGCATCGGAGGCCACGATTGCGATGTCGAGCGAGCCGTCGCGCAGGCGGGGCAGTACCCGGCCCGTCAGTCCTTCGATCAGTTGCACGCTGACCTGGCGGTGACGGTTGCGGAACCAGTTGAAGGCCTCGCCGAGCGAGGTCGGGGTGACGAGCGGGGTCAGGCCGACGCGCACCTTGCCATGGTCGTCGCCGCGCGCCTGGCGCAGGTCGTCGTGGGCGAGTTCCATCTGGCGGGCGATGAGCCGCGCGCGGGCGAGCAGGCGTTCGCCATCGGCAGTCAGATCGACGCCGCGCGAGCGCCGGATCAGCAGCGGCAGGCCGATTTCCTCCTCGAGCAGACGGAGCGATTTCGTCACCGCGGCCTGGGAGACCAGGAGGGCGGGTGAGGCTGCACGGATGCCGCCATGATCGACCACGGCGACCAGCGCCTGGAGTTGGTGAAGTTTCACGGGCTGCCCGAGCGCGGATGGAAGTCCGTCCGATTGTATCGGTGACGGTGCGCAGGATGGAGAACGGCACAGGCGCGCCTGGTGCGCGGCCTGTGCCGTCGGCAAGGTCGTGGTGCGAAGGCCCGGACGTCGATGGGGGCGATGCAGTGATTCAGCGCGCTGCGGCGGCGAGCACGCGATCGACGTCGACGGTGCGCGACAAGGGTTGCGCCAGGGCCGAGTACAGGTTCTTCGGATCGGCCAGCGCGGGGATCAGCGCGATGCGTTCGCCGAGGCCGATCGCGAGCGCGGCGTCGTACATGAAGCGCAGCGCCGAATAGTCTTCCATTGCGAAGCCGACCGAGTCGAACACGGTGACTTCCTCGGCGTTGCGGCGACCGCCGCGCGCGCCGTTGAGGACTTCCCACAGCTCGGTCACGGCGAAGTCGGCCGGCATCTGCTGGATGTCGCCCTCGATGCGGGTCTGCGGCGTGTATTCGACGAACACCGAGGCGCGGCGCAGGATGTCGGCGTGCAGTTCGGTCTTGCCCGGGCAGTCGCCGCCGACGGCGTTGATGTGCATGCCGGGCTCGACCATCTCTGGGGTGAGGATGGTGGCGCAGGCTTTGTCGGCGGTGAGGGTGGTGACGATGTCGGCGCCCTTGACTGCCTCGGCGGTGCGGGTGCACACCCTGACGTGCAGGCCGCTGTCGGCGAGGTTGGCGACGAGCTTGCGGGTGGCGGCGTCATCGACGTCGTACAGGCGCACTTCCTCGATGCCGACGAGGTGCTGGAAGGCCAGCGCCTGGAACTCGCTCTGCGCGCCGTTGCCGATCAGCGCCATCACGCGGCTGTCGCGGCGGGCCAGGGTGCGGGCGGCGAGCGCCGAGGTGGCGGCGGTGCGCAGTGCGGTGGTCAGGGTCAACTCGCTGAGCATGCGCGGGGCGCCGGTATCGACGTCGGCAAGCACGCCGAAGGCCATTACCGTCGACAGGCCGAGGCGGGTGTTCCTGGGGTGACCATTCACATACTTGAAGGCGTAGGAGACGTCGTCGGCGATCGGCATCAGCTCGATCACGCCGTCTTCGGAGTGGCTGGCAACACGGGCGGTCTTGTCGAACTCTTCCCAGCGCAGGAAGTCTGCGCGGATGTAGTCGACCATACCGCCGAGGCAGTTCTTGAGGCTGCGGGTGCGGATGATCTCGGCGACGTGCTGGGGGTCGAGGTAGAGGGTGTTGAGGGTGCTCGTGCGTTTCATGGCCTGTCTCCAGAAAATCTTTCGATCGAGGGATCGATTCGACCAAGGAAAGTGTGACGGAGGCAGATGCCAATTATAATCGGCAATTATTTGTAGAAAAACGTAGATTATTAGCAATACGACAGAGCAGGCTGACTTTTTGAAACATGGATGAGATTGACCAGAAGCTGATCACATTGCTGCGCCAGAACGGGCGCATGAGCGTTGCAGACCTCGCCCACAAGCTGGGCGTCTCGCGCGGGACGGTGACGAATCGCATGCACCGGCTGGAGGACGAGCAGGTGATCGTCGGCTATACGGTCAGGCTGCGTCCGGACGCGGAGCCGCAAGGCATCCGCGCGTGGATGGGCGTGCTCGTCGAAGGCAACCAGACGCGGCGCGTGATCGCGAGCCTGCTCGGCGAGCCGGGGGTGGTCGCGTTGCACGACACCAACGGGCGCTGGGACCTGCTCGCCGATCTCGAGGCGCCGACGCTGGCGGAGCTTTCGGAAATGCTCGAGCGCGTCCGCCTGATCAGCGGCATTCGCAGCACCGAGACCAGCCTGCACCTGAAGACTTACCGTTGAGACGCTCAGCCTGCGCGGGAGCGGGCTGAGCGTCGTCGTCATGGCGCCCGGATGTCAGGCGCCCATGGCCATCAGGCTGGCGTTGCCGCCGGCGGCGGCGGTGTTGATCGACAGGGTGCGCTCATGCACGAGGCGGCTGAGGTCGTAGTCGGGGCAGGGCTGCAGCAACTGCAGGATCGGCCCGCTGCGTGCGGCGACGCGCACGCGCAGCGCGTCGGCCGCGGCGTCGCTGCCGTCGAACAGCACCGCACCGAGCGCCTTGTCGAACCAGGCCGCATCCACCGCGACGTGTGTGCGTAGCGCTTGGGGGAGCGCGCCCTGCACCTTG
>JBEOKH010000286.1:0-11695 GCA_040275625.1 Thauera sp.
ACGCGGACCTTGACGTTGTAATCCACCACGCGCTTGACGGGTACGAGAATCTTCACTCTGACGCGCTCCTCTATTTTGCAAGGGATGGGCAGCCCGCTCAGCTGGGCCATGTTTGCAGATTATGTCACCGCCCTCGGCCGCTGGCACTGCTGCAGGGCAGCATTTTCCATACGGACAAGTATGGCGCATACGGTAGCGTATGGTGACCGAATCGTCAATACTACGGCGTATGGACAATACCGCGAAAAAGCCGCGTACCCAGCTCGACCGCGACACCTGGGTCGCCGGAGCTACCGAAGTGCTCGCCGAGGAAGGCATCGCCGGCCTGCGCGTAGAGGTGCTGGCCAAGCGTCTGAACGTGACCAAGGGCAGTTTCTACTGGCATTTCGCCGATCGCCGTGACCTGCTCATGGCAGTGCTCGCGCAGTGGAAGGAAGGCCGGATCCGCGACATCATCAAGCAGACCCGCGCCCAGCCCGGACACGAGCAGGAACAGATCTACCACGTCATCGACGTGTACAGCGCCAGTCGTAGCCGGCGCGGCATGATGATCGAACTGGCAGTGCGGGACTGGGCGCGCCGCGACGCCGAGGCTGCCGCCATCGTGGCCGAAGTCGATGACGTGAGGCTGCGTTGTGCACGTGATCTCTTTCTCGCCTGCGGCGTGCCGATGGACGAGGCCTCGAGTCGCTGCATGCTGCTCTACGCTTACGTTTTCGGCGTGTCGCTGATGATCTACGACAAGTTCGACCGCGACGTGAGTCGCCTGAAGCGCGACATCGCCGAGTTGATCGCGCGTTCGGGCAAGGCGACCACCGCAGCGGTCTGAGGGTCAGCCTGGCTGCCAGCCGCCTAGCGTGTCGATGAGGTTGCGGCTGGTGGTTTCCTGGACCTCCTCCACCGTAATGCCGCGCAGCGCGGCCAGCAGTTCGGCGTAGCGCGCGAGATTGGCCGGCTGGTTGCGTTCGCCACGACCCCACGCGGGTGGGATGTCTGGCGCATCGGTTTCGAGGACGATCGATTCCAGCGGCAGGCTGCGCGCCAGCTCGCGAATGCGGGTAGAGCCCGCATACGTCATCGCGCCCCCGAAGCCGAGCCGGAAACCAAGCGCAATGAATGCTTCGGCCTGCTGTCGGCTGCCATTGAAGGCGTGCGCGATGCCGCCGAGCACGCTCACCCGGCGCAGCTCGCGCAGGATCGGGTCGACTGCACGCCTCACATGCAGGATCACCGGTAGCCCGTGACGGCGGGCGAGCCCCAGTTGCGCGACAAAGAACTTGCGCTGGCGCGCCGGATCGATGTCGCTCACGAAGTGGTCGAGCCCGATTTCGCCGACCGCGCGCGCGGCACCGCGGCCCAACAGCGCGTCGAGGCGGTCAAGGTCTTCCAGCTGCGCCTGCATCACGTACAGCGGATGGATGCCGAGCGCCGGGCAAACGTCCGTGCGCGCCGCGGTGAGCGCGAGCACCGCTTCGAAGTTCGCGCGCTCGACGGCCGGCACCACGAAGCCGCACACCCCGGCGGCGCGCGCCTCGTCGATCAGGCGCTCACGGTCGGCGTTGAACTCGGCAGCATCGAGGTGGATGTGGGCGTCGATCAGCATCGTTGCGGCCGACTCGCCGTGGTCCCGCTCAGCGCCCCTTGAACGCGGGCTTGCGCTTGGCGACGAAGGCATCGATGCCCTCGGCTGCATCCTCGCACATCATGTTGCAGGCCATGGTTTCCGAGGCGAGCTGGTAAGCGGCATCGAGGCCCATCTCGAGCTGCCTGTAGAACATCTGCTTGCCCATGCGGATCGCTGCCGCCGACTTGGCGGCGATCGCGGCGGCCAGGCGCGCGACCTCGGCGTCGAGTTGGTCCAGCGGCACCACGCGATTCACCAGCCCGCGGCGTTGCGCCTCGTGTGCGTCGATGAAGTCTCCGGTGACCAGCATCTCGAACGCCTCCTTGCGCCCCATGTTGCGCGAGAGACCCACGCTCGGGGTGGCGCAGAACAGGCCCACATTGATGCCCGACACCGCGAAGCGCGCGCCATCGGCTGCGACCGCGAGATCGCACATCGACACCAGCTGGCAGCCTGCGGCAGTGGCGATGCTGTGCACGCGGGCGATCACCGGCTGCGGCAGTTCGGTGAGCTTCATCATGAACTTGCCGCACAGGCGGAACAGGCGCTGCTGGAACGCGAGCGTGTGGTTGGCGCGCATCTCCTTGAGGTCGTGGCCAGCGCAAAACGCCTTGCCCTCGCCGGCAAGCACCACGACGCGCACCGATTCGTCGCCGGCGATCTCGTCGACGGCCGCGATCAGGGCCTCGAGCATCTCGAAGGACAACGCGTTGAATTGCTGCGGACGATTCAGCGTGAGGGTGGCAACGCCGTCGCGGTCAGTACGGCGCAGGATGGGCTCGGTGGATTCGAAGGCGGTTTTCGCGGTCATGGCGGTTTCTCCTTGGCGGGGTCGGTCGTTGCGCCGATGGCGCGGTCGGTCAGGCAGCGGTCGAGCGCAGGCTCAGCGCGCGAATGTAGAGCGCCCGCCCTACGCCTTGCCACTGGCGCTGCTCTTCCTCGAGCGCAGCCGCCGTCAGCGGCAGCCTCTGCAGCCAGCCGGGTGCGGCGGTCAGGCTGAAGCCGCGGCCCTCGCGGCGCAGCGTCAGCGGCGGCACGCCGCGCGCGTCGCGTGCGCGGTGGATCACCACCGCCAGGCGCATGCAGGCGATCAGCAGCCAGTCCACGCTGCCGGCATCGATCGACGCCACCCGCTCGAGCTTGCCGCGATGCGCCAGCACGAGGCGCGCGAGCCGGCCCTGGTCCATGCGCGAGAAGCCGGGCATGTCGGCGTTGCCGACGATGTAGGCACTGTGCTTGTGGTAGCTCGAATGCGCAACCGAGACCCCGATCTCGTGCAGCAGTGCCGCCCAGCGCAGGAAGCGGTGGTCGTCATGCTCGGCGCTGGCAGTCTCGGGCTCGAGTTGGGCGAGCAGCTGGCAGGCGGTGTCGGCCACCTGCTGCGCCTGGCGCAGGTCGACGCCGTAGCGGCGCACGAAGGCGTTGACGGTGGCATCGCGCAGGTCGTGGTGGTGGTAGCGCCCGAGCAGGTCGTAGAGCACGCCGAGGCGCAGTGCACCCTCCGAGAACACCATGTGCTCGAGCTCGAACTCCTTGAAGATCGCGCTCATGATCGCGAAGCCGCCGAGGATCACCGGCAGGCGGTCGCCCTTGAGGCCGGCGAGATCGACATTGTCGAGGCTGCCGGCGCGCAGCAGGACCGCCTTCAGCTTTTCCAGTCCGTCGCGGGTGATGCCGCCGGCCGAGAAGCCGTTCTGCTCGAGGATCTCGACGATCGCCTTGGCGGTCCCGCTCGAACCGACCGCCTCCTCCCAGCCTGCCTGGCGGTAGGCCGCGGAGATGGTCTGCAGTTCGCGACGGGCGGCGAGCTCGGCCTCCTTGAGGCCGCGCTTGTCGATCCTGCCGTCGGGGAAGAAGCGCAGGCTGTAGCCGACGCAGCCCATGTAGAGCGACTCGAGCAGTTGCGGCTCGAAGCTCTTGCCGACGATGAACTCGGTCGAGCCGCCACCGATGTCCACCACCAATTGCTGGCGGTGCGGGTCGGGCATCGTGTGCGCGACACCGACGTAGATCAGGCGCGCTTCCTCGCGGCCGGCGATGATCTCGATCGGAAAACCGAGCGCAGCCTCGGCGCGGATCAGGAACTCGGGCGCGTTCTTCGCCACGCGCAGGGTGTTGGTCGCCACCGCGCGCACGCGCGCGGGCGCAAAGCCACGCACGCGTTCATGGAAGCGCTGCAGCGCCGCCACCCCGCGTTGCTGCGCGGCGAGATCGAGCATCTTGTCGGGCGAGAGCCCGGCCGCGAGGCGGACCGCATCCTTCAGGCCATCGAGCGGATAGATCTGGTCGTTAACGATGCGGCCCACCTGCAGCCGGAAACTGTTGGAACCGAGGTCGATTGCGGCAATCAGATCTTGCATGATCATTTCGGGGGCTGACACCCGAAGGCGCCGAAGCCCGCGATTCTAGCACCGCGTGCAAGGCATCCGAGCCGCGCACAAGCCGCATTCGCAGGCGCTTCGCGCGTCGCCTCCGATGTCATGAATCCGAAATGGAAATGTCACATAATCATCGGCGCCCCCTCGCGCACAGGACCGCTCATGCATCTCAGCCGCACCAACCCCGACTACCCGCCCGAACATTTTCTCAACCGCGAGCTGACCCTGCTGCAGTTCCAGCGCAGGGTGCTGGCGCAGGCGGCCGACCCCACCGTTCCGCTCCTCGAGCGCCTGCGCTTCCTCTGCATCGTCTCGAGCAACCTGGACGAGTTCTTCGAGATCCGTGTCTCCGGCATCAAGGAGCAGATCCGTATCGGCAGCCGCAAGTCGGGCGAGGACGGCATCGCGCCCGCCGAACTGCTCGAGCGCGTCAGCGACGAGGTGCACGAGATCATCTTCGAGCAGTACCAGTTGTTGAACGCAGACATCCTGCCTGCGCTCGAGAAGGAAGGCGTCGTGTTCCTGCGCCGCAGCCTGTGGTCTGAAGCCCAGCGCGTGTGGATCCACGACTACTTCATGCGCGAGGTGATGCCCGTGCTGACTCCGATCGGACTCGATCCGGCGCACCCCTTCCCGCGCGTGCTCAACAAGAGCCTGAACTTCGCGGTCGAACTCGAGGGCCGTGACGCCTTCGGCCGCGACTCCGGCGCCGCGATCGTGCAGGCGCCGCGCGCGCTGCCGCGCGTGATCCGGCTGCCGCGCGAACTGTGCGAGCAGGAGTACAGCTTCGTGTTCCTGTCCTCGGTGCTGCACTCGCACGTCGGCGAGCTCTTCAATGGCATGAACGTGCTCGGCTGCTATCAGTTCCGCGTCACGCGCAACTCCGACCTGTTCGTCGATGAAGAAGAGGTCAAGGACCTGCGCGCCTCGCTCAAGGGCGAACTGCAGCAACGCCACTTCGGCGATGCGGTCCGTCTGGAGGTTGCGGACAACTGCTCGCAGCAGATGGCCACCTTTCTGCTGCAGCACTTCCACCTCACCCCGGACGACCTCTACCGCACCCCCGGCATCGTCAACCTGGTGCGGCTGATGCAGGTGCCCGACTGGGTCGAGCGCCCCGACCTCAAGTACGCCCCCTTCGTACCCGGCGTGCCCAGGGCGCTCGACAAGCGGCGGCAGATCTTCACCGCGATTCGCGGCGGCGACATCCTGCTCCACCACCCGTTCCAGAGTTTCGGGCCGGTGATCGAGATGCTGCGTGCCGCCGCCGACGACCCCCAGGTGCTGGCGATCAAGATGACGGTGTATCGCACTGGCACCGACTCGGTGCTGATGGAACACCTCGCGCGCGCCGCACAGAAGGGCAAGGAAGTCACCGTGGTGCTGGAGCTGATGGCGCGCTTCGACGAGGAGGCCAACATCACGCTCGCCAACCGGCTGGAAGAGGTCGGCGCGCACGTGGTGTACGGCGTGTTCGGCTACAAGACACACGCCAAGCTGCTGATGATCGTGCGCCGCGAGGAGGACGGACTGCGCCGCTACGTGCACATGGGCACCGGCAACTACCACCCCCGCACCACCCGCTTCTACACCGACTTCGGCCTGCTCACCTGCAACCAGGAGATCGGTGAGGACGTCGCCACCGTTTTCAAGCAGCTTACCGGGCTGGGCAAGGCGACCGAGCTGCGTCACCTGTGGCAGGCACCGTTTACGCTGCAGCCGAACGTGGTCGCCGCGATCCGGCGCGAAGCCGGGATCGCGCGCGAGGGCCGGCGCGCGCGCGTGATCGCGAAGATGAACGCGCTGCTCGAACCGGAAACCATCGAGGCACTTTATGAAGCCTCGCAGGCCGGTGTCGAGATTGACCTGATCGTGCGCGGCCCGTGCGCGCTGCGCCCTGGCGTCCCCGGGCTCTCGGACAACATCCGCGTGCGCTCGGTGGTCGGCCGCTTCCTCGAACACCACCGGATCTTTCACTTCCACGCCGACGGCGAAGACCAGATGTACCTGTCGAGCGCCGACTGGATGGACCGCAACTTCTTCCGCCGCATCGAGATCGCCTTCCCGGTACTCGACCCGCGCCTCAAGCGCCGCGTCATGAAGGAAGGCCTGCGCCCCTACCTCGGTGACAACTGCCAGGCCTGGGACATGCAGCCCGACGGCAAGTACCGCCGCAAGCACCCGCGCAGCATCCGCCGCGCGGCGCAGCTGATCCTGCTGAAGGAGCTCGCAGCGAGCAGCTGAGAAACGAGCCCCGGAGCCCAGGCAAAGCGAAGCTTTGCCGCGGGCCGCAGCCAGCGCAGTCTCGCGACGCCGCGCACGCCTTCCGCGGAGCCTGGAGCAGCCCTACTTGCGCTGCGCGTCGATCACGCCCGGCACCTCGCGGATCAGCGTGATCGCGCGCTGCACCTGCTTCACGCCGCCGACTTCCATCGTGAAGCGCATGTAAGCCGTGCCTTTCTTGGTCAGCGTATTCACCGCGATCACATTGAGCTTCTCGCGCGACAGCACTTCGGAGATGTCGCGCAGCAGGCCCTGGCGGTCGCTGGCCTGGACGTTGATGTCGACCTGATACAGCGCGGTGCGGCTGTCGTGCGCCTTCTCGCCCCACTCGGCCGGGATCACGCGCTCGGGGAACCTGCGCACGAGGTCCTGAAAGTCGGCGCAATCGACGCGGTGGATCGAGATCCCGCGCCCGCGGGTCACGAAGCCCTCGATCGCATCGGGCGGCGCCGGCTTGCAGCAGCGCGACAGCGAGGTCATCAGCTTGCCGACGCCGACGATGAGGATCTTGTCCTGGTTGTCGCCCGAGCGGCTGCGGCTGACGGCGAACTCGGGTTCGGCCTCGGCCGTCGGCTCGGGTGTGCTGCCCTCGCGCAGGGCGGTCTGCATCGCGCGCGGACCAACCTCGCCGCGCCCGGCGGCCAGGTACAGCGCCTCGGCGTTCTTGAAGCCGAGGCGCTCGGCCAGCCCGTCGATATTGGCCTGGCTGTGGCCGTCGCGCTGCAGTTCCTTGGTGACGAAGCTACGCCCGCGCGACAGGATCTCTTCCTCGTCGAGCTGGGCGAAATACTGCTTGATCTTGTTGCGCGCACGTGAGGTCGCGACGTAGCCCTGGCGCGCGTCCAGCCAGTCGCGTGAGGGACCGCCTTCCTTGGCGGCGACGATCTCCACCGTCTGCCCGCTTTCGAGCGGGGTGCTGAGGGTCACCAGGTGACCGTCGATCCTGGCACCGCGGCAGTGGTGGCCGAGGTCGGTGTGCAGGCGGTAGGCAAAGTCGATCGGGGTGGCGCCGCGCGGCAGGTCGACCACCCGGCCCTGCGGCGTCAGCACGTAGAGCGTGTCGTCGAGCGAGGCGCGCTTGAGCTGCTCCACCCAGTGCGCCGAGTCGGTCACCTCGTCGCGCCACGACAGCAGGTTGCGCAGCAGGGCGATCTTCTCGTCGTAGTCGCCGCCCTGCTGGGCGCCTTCCTTGTAGCGCCAGTGCGCCGCCACGCCGAGCTCGGCGTGCTTGTGCATGTCGAAGGTGCGGATCTGCACCTCGAGCGCACGGCCGTCGGCGGCCAGCACCGCGGTGTGCAGCGACTGGTAATTGTTGCCCTTGGGCTTGGTGATGTAGTCGTCGAACTCCTGCGGGATCGGCTGCCAGATCTGATGCACGATACCGAGCACGGTGTAGCAGTCCTTGATCTCGGGCACCAGCACGCGCAGCGCGCGGATGTCGAAGACCTGCGAGAAGTCGAGCCGCTTCTTCCGCATCTTGTTGTAGATGCTGTAGATGTGCTTGGCGCGGCCGGTGATCTCGGCCGGGATGCCCACGGCAGCGAGCTCGCTCTTCAGGCGCTCGATGGCGTCGTGGATGAACTGCTCGCGCTCGACCCGGCGCTCGTCGAGCATCTTCGCGATGCGCTTGTAGGTGTCGGGTTCGATGAAGCGGAACGACAGGTCCTCGAGCTCCCACTTGATCTGCCACACGCCGAGCCGGTTGGCGAGCGGCGCGTAGATGTCGAGGCTCTCGCGTGCCACCTCGACGCGGGCTTCACCTGGCAGGTCGGTGTAGAAGCGCAGGGTCTGGGTACGCGAGGCCAGCCGCACCAGCACGACGCGGATGTCTTCGACCATCGCCAGCAGCATCTTGCGCAGCACCTCGGTCTGGGCGCGGATCTCGGGTGCGGTGGCGTTGGTGGTGAGACGGGTGAGCACGCGCAGGCCGGTGAGCCGGTGCAGCCCGCGCACCAGCGTGGTGATCGCCGGACCGAAGCGCGCATCGAGTTCCACGGCGGGATCGTCGAGCTCGTCCCATACCGCGAACAGGAGCGCGGCGATGCGGGTCTCGGCGTCCAGGCGAAGCGAGGCGGCGATCAACGCAGCGCCGATGGCGTGGGTCCAGGTCGGCTCGCCGGTGCCGAGCACCTTGCCTTCGTAAAGCTCGGCGATCCATTCGAGCGCGGCTTCGATGCGGACGCGTTCGGTCGACGCCAGACCGGCGGCCAGCAGCGCGATCGGGGGGGCGGTGTCGCCCTGGGAGATGGCGTGGGTGACGGAAACCATGGCGCGTATTATCCCACATCGGGCACTCGGTCGCGGCCCCTCCGCACCCTCCTGCAGGGCAACCGCAGGAGGCGAACAGCGCCCGCGGCGCGCGCCCCGCCCTGGTGCGCTACCCCAAGGACGGCTGCGGCCGGATCATGCCTTCATGCGGCTCCCGGGCAGCCCTCTGCACCCGGCCGCACGCTGTGCGATGATTGGATCTTTGCCCCGGATCGCGCGCTCGTGCGGGCAACTGACCTGCGTCCATGCCCGTGTCGCCGCCCCCCGAACCATGCTCGGTCTAGTCCGCCGCCTGCTCGGCATCGCCCCACCCGTGCCCGCGGTCGCCGAGGCACAGTGGCAGCGCGTCGAACGCACGCTGCCCTTCCTCGACCATCTACCGCCCGCGCTTCGCCCGCGCCTGCGCGAGATGGCGCTCGCGTTTCTAGCGCGCAAGCAATTCCACGGCGCGCAGGGGCTGGCGCTCGACGATGACATGTTGCTCGCGATCGCGCTGCAGGCCTGCCTGCTCGTGCTCGACATCGGCCTGCAGGCCTACGACGGCTGGGTGGGCGTGGTGGTCTATCCGGGCGATTTCATCATTCCGCGGCGAGAGGTCGACGAGGCCGGCGTGTTGCACGAGTACGAGGACGAGGTGCTCGGTGAGGCCTGGGAGGGCGGACCGGTGCTGTTGTCGTGGTTCCCCGGCGATGATCGGCCCGAGGGTGTCAACGTGGTGATCCACGAGTTTGCTCACAAGCTCGACATGGAGAATGGGGGTGTCGACGGTCTGCCGCGCTTGCGCCCCGGCATGTCGCGCCAGGCCTGGGCCGAGGCTTTCGGTGCGGCCTACGAGGCCTTCTGCAGCGAGGTCGACAGCGGCGCAGAGACAGTGATCGACCCCTACGGCGCCGAACATCCGGCGGAGTTTTTTGCGGTGGTGTCGGAGACTTTCTTCGAGAATCCGCGCGCACTGCGGGCGCGCTTTCCCGCAGTCCATGCGCAGCTCGTCCAGTTCTATGGCATGGACACGGCGGCGCGCACGGCAGCATCAGGAGGGCAGTGACATGAGCGCGCACAAGCGGCTGCTGATCGTCTATCACACCCAGAGCGGCAACACTGGCAGGCTTGCCGAGGCCGTGTTCGCCGGCGCCAGGCGCGTCGTCGAGACAGAGACGGTGATCAAGCGTGCCTTCGACGCCGGCACCGACGACCTGCTCGCCTGCCACGGTCTGCTGCTCGGCACGCCGGAGAACTTTGGCTACATGTCGGGCGCGCTGAAGGACTTCTTCGATCGCACCTACTACCCCTGCGAGGGCAAGCTTACCGGGCTGCCCTACGCCGTCTTCGTCAGCGCCGGCAACGACGGCACCGGCGCGGTGCGCGAGATCGGCCGCATCGCCAACGGCTATGGCTGGAAGACGGTTGCCGAGGCGCTCATCGTCCGTCGCCAGATCGGCGAGGCGGACCTCGAGCGCGCGAGCGAACTCGGCGAGGCGATGGCGGCAGGACTTGCCATGGGCGTGTTCTGAGCGGGCGAGGCGCACGGCGTGCACTACAACGGACTCGCGATGTTTACGTTTGCGTAAACCGCAACGTGCTTTCACGAAGCGAGACCGATCGGGTTGGCTTTGCTGCAGAGGCTGGCCTAAGCTTGAACTGTGTCCGCGATACAAGCCCCTCGGGCCCCCAAAGCGGATGCGGCGATCTTTAACACAACGGAGGGTGTCATATGGCCATCACCTGGATTCTGGTTGCCAACGCCAGCCTGGCAAAGCTCTACGCCAATCTGGGCCCGAACAAGGGCCTGACGCTGGTCAAGGAACTGATCCACCCGGAAAGCAGACAGAAGAACGGCGAACTGGTCTCCGACCGCTCGGGCGCCAACGGCGCCAACGGTTCGGGCGGTGGCTCGATGCAGCCCCAGACCCTGCCCAAGCAGCACGAGGCCAAGGTCTTCGCGCACGAGATCGCCCAGACGCTCTACCAGGGGCGTACTGCCAACGCCTTCAAGCGCGCGATCCTGATCGCGCCGCCCGCCTTCATGGGTCTGCTCAACGCCGAGATCGACGGACCGACTTCCCAGATGATCACCGACCGCTTCGAGAAGGATTACACCAAGACGCCGCAGAACGAGCTGGGCGACCGGCTCGGCACGACGATCTTTCTTTGAGGGAGGACCCATAACCGATGTTGTCTGAACGGGTTGCCGAACTGAGTTGACACTTGCCGAAGGCTGATCGCCATAGGTAAAGGAGGAGGTGTTTGAACCAGGCGCAAAGGATTCATCTTTCCTGACGACTGCAGCACGCACAAAAATCATCGTCTCCACTCGCGAGACTCCGGGCACCTTGAGCGTGCCCGCTATAAAACGGGGCGCCACGCGCCCCGTTTTTCATGCGCGAACCGTTGGGTGTGGCGCCCACTGCAACGGCGCGCCGCACGCCTCACCTGCGAGCTTCCTTTATTTCGCGCAAGGGCCAGCGCCCGATCACCCGGTACTGTGCGCCCGACCCGGCGCGCTCCGAAACCACCAGCACGAAGCTGGCGACCGGCCACTGCAATGCGCGCGTCGCGCTGAGCTGCGGTGCGCGCCGCGCATTGCGAACCAGGGTCACGTGCGGCATGAAGACACGCTGCTCGAGCGCGAAGCCGGCTGCGCGCAGGCGATCCGCCAGGGTCTGCGCGAGCAGCGCCAGCGCCGGCGGCGTGTGTGCGGGCCCGCTCCACAGGATGCGGTTGCCGTGCCACGCGCCGACGCGGTCGAGCTCCAGGGTGAACGGCGCTGCGCCAATATCGGCGGCGATCGCGCTCAGGCGAGCCACTTCCGGCGACGGAACCGCGCCGAGAAACGCCAGGGTGAGATGGATCGTGTCGCGCCGCATCGCACGCCCGTCGCACTCGTCCTTGAGTGCGCGCGCCCGTGCATGCAGGGCCGCGGCGGTGGCCGCGCCGGGCCACAGCGCGAAGAACAGGCGCAGGCCCTGGTCGGGCCGTCGCGCGGATTCAGTCATGCCCTCGGTGCCCCGCCCGCGGCCGCGTCGCCATCGGCGGCCGGCTTCAGCCCTGCCCCGCGCGTGCGAGCAGCGCCACCACCTGCGCGGCGATGCCTTCACCGCGTCCGGTGAAGCCGAGCTTTTCGGTGGTCTTGCCCTTGATGTTG
>JBEOKH010000287.1:0-2300 GCA_040275625.1 Thauera sp.
CCACGGCGTCCTGCATGAGCTCGGTCATCGCCGCGATCCGGCGCGGGTTGGCGAGCGGGCCCATCTGGGTGCCGCCGGCGAGGCCGTCGCCGACCTTGAGCCCGGCGGCGTAGCGCGCCAGCGCGGCGGCGAAGTCGGTGCGCACGCTCTCATGCACCAGGAAACGGGTGGGCGAGATGCAGACCTGGCCGGCATTGCGGAATTTGGCGGCGGCCGAGGCCTTCACCGCGAGCTCGACGTCGGCGTCCTCGCACACGACCACCGGGGCGTGGCCGCCGAGCTCCATCGTCACCCGCTTCATGTGCTGGCCGGCGAGCGCGGCGAGCTGCTTGCCGACCGGGGTCGAGCCGGTGAAGGTGATCTTGCGGATCACCGGGTGGGCGATCAGGTAGCTGGAGATCTCGGCCGGGGTGCCATAGACCAGGCCGATCACGCCCGCTGGCACGCCGGCGTCGACGAAGGCGCGCACCAGCGCGGCCGGGGCGGCCGGCGTCTCCTCCGCAGCCTTGATCAGGATCGAGCAGCCGGTGGCGAGCGCAGCCGCGGCCTTGCGCACCACCTGGTTGATCGGGAAGTTCCACGGCGTGAACGCGGCCACCGGCCCCACCGGGTCCTTGAGCACCATCTGCGTGGCGGCGAGGTTGCGCGCCGGCACGATGCGGCCATAGACGCGCAGGCCTTCGTCGGCGAACCACTCGATGATGTCGGCCGCGGCCAGGGTCTCCATCTTCGCTTCCGGAAGCGGCTTGCCCTGCTCCTGGGTGAGCAGCGGGGCGATGCCGTCGGCGCGCTCGCGCATCAGCGCAGCGGCGCGGCGCATGATCTTCGCGCGCTCGATCGCCGGCGTCCTGCGCCAGGCCTGGAAGCCACGCTCGGCAGCGGCCAGGGCGAGGTCGAGGTCGGCGATCGACGCGTGCGCGACGCGGCCGATCTGCTCGTCGGTGGCCGGGTTGAGCACCCCCAGCGTGCGGCCGTCGAGCGCATCGCGCCACTGGCCGTCGATCAGGAGTCGGGTGTCGGGGTAGGTCATTGGTTCTTCCTGGCGCGGGAATGTTCGGACGCACATTCTAGCGCCTGCTCAATGACGGCATGCCGCTGGGAAACGCAAGGGCGCGGTGCGATCAATCTGCCGCAGCGCGCGCTCTTACGGCCGGATTGCATGACTTGGTCCTGCAGCCGCACAGGCCGGTGCGGCCCGGAATCCGCGCTCAGGAGAGCTCGCGCGCCGTCAGGGTGTAGGCGAAGGACTCCGGATCGAGGCTGTCGAAGCGCTCGCCGGCGTGCTCGCCCTGCGGATACATCAGGAAGGGAATCTCCTTGCCGCTGCCGTGGGGCAGGCGCAGGTCGTGGGCGTCGTTGTAGGCCAGCCAGTTCATCTCCCAGGCGCCGAAGAGCTGCCTGCGCACCGCGGCGACCTTGGGATCGACCATGGAGAGCTTGCCCGGCGGCTCCTCGAGCACTACCTTGCGCACGTCCGCCGGGTCCACCGGCACCCAGCCGAAACGCTCCAGGAAGACCTCGGCGCGGCAGTGCTGCGCCTTGGACACATTGCCGCTCTTGCCCAGGCTCTTGTAGCCAAAGCGCGAGTCGGCGACGCGGATGCCGTACACGTCGCGCGCCGGCAGCCCGGCAGCGCGCGCGAGGCCGACATAGAGCGCGTTGAGGTCGGCGCACTTGCCCGACAGGTTGCCGGTCTCGAGCATGCCGCGGATGTCGCCGATGCCGCAGCCGCGCACCTTGGGCTCGCGGAAGGTGTTGTCCACGATCCACTCGTAGATCGCGCGCGCCTTGTCCTCGTCGGTCCTGGCGCCATCAACGATGTCGCGCGCGGTGTCGCGCACGAGGCCGTCGGTGGGCAGCAGTGTGGTGGTCCGGGTGTACAGTGCGCGCTCGGCACGCGTAAGCGCGAGGCGTTCCGCGCTCGGGCGGGTGAAGTCGGTGCCGCGGTCGCGGGTGGCGAAGCGGCTCAGGATCTCCAGGGTCGGGCGCTCGGTGCCGGGCGCCCACTCGGCGTACACCATCTCCGCCCCGGACGGGTCGCGCATCTGCTGCATCAGCGTGGCGTTGCCCTGCCACACGCTGCCCATCGGGCGCTGCCAGGCGGTTTCGTGCATCGACGGCAGCGGCACCCACACACGCAGGGTGTCGCTGCCCGGCAGTGGCTCGATGTGGCTAACCAGTTCGAAGCGCCGCCAGCCGGCCTCCGGTGTGGGTGCGAAGGCGGGCGCTTCGGCGTTGGGTGCCGGGGTGGCGAGGGGGGCGGAGTGCGGGGCCTGGGCGCGCGCGAGCGCGGGCAGGGC
>JBEOKH010000288.1:0-1667 GCA_040275625.1 Thauera sp.
TGCAGGCGGCGGCGGGCGGGGTGATCCTGTTCATCGACGAGATGCACACGCTGGTGGGCGCGGGCAAGGGCGAGGGGGCGATGGACGCTTCCAACCTCTTGAAGCCGGCGCTGGCGCGCGGCGAGCTGCATTGCGTCGGCGCCACCACGCTGGACGAGTACCGCAAGCATGTCGAGAAGGACGCAGCCCTTGCGCGCCGCTTCCAGCCGGTCTTCGTCGACGAGCCGACCGTGGAAGATACGATTTCCATCCTGCGCGGCCTGAAGGAGAAGTACGAGCAGCATCACAAGGTGCGCATCTCGGACTCCGCGCTGGTGTCGGCGGCGACTCTGTCGAACCGCTACATCACCGACCGCTTCCTGCCGGACAAGGCGATCGATCTGGTCGACGAGGCCTCTTCGCGGCTGAGGATGCAGGTCGATTCCAAGCCGGAGGCGCTGGACGAGATCGACCGCCGGATCATGCAGCTCAAGATCGAGCGCGAGGCGCTGAAGCTGGAGAAGGACGACGCGTCGAAGGACCGTCTAGGCCGGCTGGAGAAGGAGCTCGCCGGTCTGGAGGAGGAATCCGACGCGCTGACGGCAAAGTGGCAGGCGGAGAAGCAGAAGCTCGGCCTCGCGGCGGAGTTGAAGAAGCAGCTCGACGAGGCGCGCAACGAGCTCGCCATCGCGCAGCGCAAGGGCGACTTCGCCAAGGCCGGCGAACTGGCCTACGGGCGCATCCCGGAGATGGAGAAGAAGCTGGTCGAAGCCGAGGCGCAGGGCAGCGCCGGAAGCATGGTCGAGGAGACGGTGACCCCCGATCACGTCGCGCACATCGTGTCGCGCTGGACCGGCATTCCCGTCGACAAGATGCTGGAGGGCGAGCGCGAGAAGCTGTTGCGCATGGAGGACGAGGTGGGCAGGCGCGTCGTCGGCCAGGGCGAGGCGGTGCAGGCGGTGTCGAAGGCCGTGCGGCGCGCCCGCGCCGGCTTGCAGGACCCGAACCGGCCGATCGGCTCGTTCATGTTCCTCGGTCCGACCGGCGTCGGCAAGACCGAGCTGACCAAGGCGCTCGCCGACTTCCTGTTCGACGACGAGACCGCGATGGTGCGGATCGACATGTCGGAATTCATGGAGAAGCATTCCGTCAGCCGGCTCATCGGCGCGCCTCCCGGCTATGTCGGCTATGATGAGGGCGGTGCGCTCACCGAGGCGGTGCGGCGCCGGCCTTACCAGGTGGTGCTGTTCGACGAGGTGGAGAAGGCGCATCCGGACGTGTTCAACGTCCTGCTGCAGGTGCTCGACGACGGGCGGCTCACCGACGGGCAGGGCCGCACGGTGGATTTCCGCAACGTGCTGATCGTCATGACCTCGAACCTCGGGGCCGAGTTCCTGGCCGATCCGCGCCAGCCCATCGGCTTCAAGGTGCCCGGCCATGACGGCGACAAGGTGGTCTCCGACGAGGAGGCCTACGACCTGGTGATGCAGGCGGTGCGGCGTCACTTCCGCCCGGAATTCATCAACCGGATCGACGAGATCGTGATGTTCCACCGGCTCAAGCGGGAGCAGATGGACACCATCGTCGACATCCAGATGGGCCGGCTGCGCAAGCTGCTGGAGGATCGCAAGATCACCCTGGATCTGTCGCCGGAGGCCCGCACCTTCCTCGCCGACAAGGGCTACGAC
>JBEOKH010000289.1:0-4533 GCA_040275625.1 Thauera sp.
ACCGTGCTGCCGCGCCGGTCGAGGCGGAGGGCCACGCCATCGAGCACCAGCGCGGGAGCGGCGCGCGCCTCGTCCTGCCAGGTGAGACGCGCGCCGTGGATCACGATCTGGCGCTGGGCGAGCAGCCAGGCCAGCCCGCCGCCGTCCTCGCCCGTGCCCGCGGGCAGCGCAATACCAGCCACGAAGATGTGCCCCGCGGGATCGCGGCGCAGCACCAGATCGGGCGCCTGGATGTCGAGGCGGTCGAAATGCGGCTCAACCCGCAATAAGGAAGACCAGGCCACGGTGGCCTCGACGGCGCCCAGCGTCAGCGCCTCGCGTCCCTCGCGGTCGGCAATGCGCAAGCCTTGGATGCGCAGGCGCGGCCGCCAACCCGCCCAGCCGCCCTCGATGTGCTCGATCGACACCGGCAACGCGAGCTGCTGCGCCAGCATCGCCGCGATCGGCTCGCGCAAGGCATCGACGGAGGGCATCAGCACGTGACGCACCACCAGCACCGTGCCGGCCGCCACGAACCAGGCGATCACGCACATGCGCAAGGCCCACGTCATGACGCTGCGCAGCACGCTGCGCCCCGTGCGCGCAGGCGCAGGCAGCGGGGAGTCTGCGTTCGAGGGGAGAGGCGCGGGCGTGCTCAGGGAACTTGCTCGGAGACGTTGCTGGGAGGTACGGATTGATGGCCTTGATCGGAGAGCTTGCATCAGCACCCCGCATGCGCCATGCCGGCCGACTGCCGGGACGGATAAAATGCCTGCGAACCGCCCGCTGGCGCAGAATCGCCGGCCAAGCCCGCATTCTACCAACGATCCGCGCTCGCACTGGAGCCACGCCATGTCCTCCCTTCCCGACGCACTGCCGCAGCCCGTGCTCACCGCGCGCCGCCTGTCGCGTTATCTGTCACGCATGCTGGACAGCCAGCCCTGGCTGGGCTCTGTGCTTGCCGAAAGCGTCGATGCGCCGATCGGCGAGGCCGACATGCAGCGCTTCCTCGCCACGCGTGAACTCGTGTTCGGCGGCGGTGACGGCGCGCTACGCCCGGCCTTGCGCCAGTTGCGCATGTGGACGCTGTGTCACCTGATCGTGCGCGACCTCGAACTTGGCGCGCCGCTCGCCGAGGTCACCGAGACCATGACCGTGCTCGCCGAGGTCGCCGTACGCCACGCCCACGACGTGCTGCGCGCCAGCCTGGTCGAGCGCTACGGCCAGCCGCTGTCGCCCACCGGCTGGGAGCAGGAGCTGCTGGTGATCGGCATGGGCAAGCTCGGCGGCCGCGAACTCAACGTGTCCTCGGACATCGACCTGATCTTCATCTATCCGGAAGACGGCGACACCGGCGGACGCAAGACGATCAGCAACTACGAGTTCTTCGAGAAGCTCGGCAAGCAGCTGATCCAGGCGCTGGCCGACGTCACCGAGCACGGCCAGGTCTTTCGCGTAGACATGCGCCTGCGCCCGAACGGGGATTCCGGCCCGCTGGTGTGCTGCTTCGACATGCTCGAGAACTACTTCGTCACCCAGGGCCGGGAGTGGGAGCGGTACGCGTGGATCAAGGCGCGCGTGATGCTCGGCGAACGCTGGACCGAGTTGCAGGGCATCGCGCGCCCCTTCGTGTTCCGCAAGTACCTCGACTTCGGCGCGATCAATGCGATGCGCGACCTGCACGCGCAGATCCGCCGCGAAGTGGCGCGTCGCGACCGCGTGAACAACGTCAAGCTCGGCCCTGGCGGCATCCGCGAGATCGAATTCATCGCACAGGTCTTTCAGCTCATCCGCGGCGGCCGCGACACCGCGCTGCAGCTCAGACCGACGCTGAAGGTGCTCGCCTTGCTGCCCGAGCGCGGCATCCTGGCGGCGGAGGCGGTCGCGGAACTCAGCGCGGCCTACGTGTTCCTGCGCCGCCTCGAGCACCGCCTGCAGTATCTGGACGACGCCCAGACCCACGACCTGCCCGCCAGCGCGGCCGACCAGACGCTGGTCGCCGAGGCCATGGGGTTCGCAAGCTACGACGCACTGCTCGCGGGGCTCGACGCCCATCGCGCGGTCGTCAGCAGGCATTTCGACAGCGTGTTCGGCGACCCTTCCGAGGAAGACCACAGCCTCGGCGCCACCTGGGCCAACGCCCGCGACACCGAAGCGGCCACTGCAGCACTCGGCGAACTCGGCTACCGCCAGCCGCAGGCCGCCGCCGAGCGCCTCGCCGCGATCCACGCCAGCCCGCGCTACCGCCAGTTGCCGAACAACATCAAGAGCCGCTTCGACGCGCTGATGCCGCGCATGATCGAGGCCGCAGCCTCCACCCCGGGCGCAGACGACACGCTTGCCCGCATGCTCGACCTGATCGAGGCGATCGGCCGCCGCGGCGCCTACCTCGCGCTGCTGCAGCAGTACCCGCAGGCGCTGCGCCGGGTCGCCGACCTGATGAGCGCCTCGCGCTGGGGTGCACAGTTCCTCGCCCGCCACCCGATCCTGCTCGACGAGATGCTCGACGCGCGCAACCTCGAGCACGCGCCCGACTGGCCGTCCTTCCGCGCCAGCCTCACGGCGGAGCTGGAGGCACTCGAACCCGATATGGAACGCCAGATGGACGTGATGCGCGAGCAGCACCACGCCCAGGTCTTCCGCCTGCTCACCCAGGACCTCGCCGGCTTGCTGACGGTCGAGAAGCTCGCCGATCATCTGTCCGAACTCGCCGACATCATGCTCGACCTTGCCGTGCCGCTGTGCTGGCGGCGGATCAAGATACGCCACCGCGAAGCCCCGAAGTTCGCGGTGATCAGCTACGGCAAGCTCGGCGGCAAGGAGCTCGGCTATGCCTCCGACCTCGACATTGTCTTTCTGTACGACGACGACGCGCTCGAGGCGCCCGAGGTCTACACGCGCCTGGCGCAGCGCACCAACACCTGGCTGTCAAGCCAGACCGCAGCCGGCCAGCTCTTCGAGACCGACCTGCGCCTGCGCCCGAACGGTGACTCCGGCCTGATCGCGACCTCGCTCGAGTCCTTCCGCAAGTACCAGCTCGAGTCGGCCTGGGTGTGGGAGCATCAGGCGCTCACGCGCGCGCGCTTCTCCGCGGGCGACCGCGCGATCGGCGACGCCTTCGAACGCATCCGTTGCGAGGTGCTGTGCATGAAGCGCGAACTCGACACACTGCGCGCCGAGGTGCTGGCGATGCGCAGGAAGATGCGCGACGCCCATGGCAGCAAGAGCGAGCTGTTCGACCTCAAGCACGACGCGGGCGGGCTGATCGACGTGGAGTTCCTGATCCAGTACCTGGTGCTCGGCCACAGCCACGACCACCCGCGGCTCACCGGCAACCTCGGCAACATCGCGCTGCTGCGCATCGCCGGCGGGCTCGGGCTGATCCCCGCCGATCTCGCCGCCGCCTGCGCCGACAGCTACCGTGAGCTGCGCCGCCTGCAGCACCGCCAGCGCCTCAACGACCGCCCTTCGCGCGTCGCCCCCGACGAGGCGGAGGCCGCACGCCAGCCGGTGCGCACGCTGTGGCGGGAGGTGTTCGGGGAATAGGCGGCGCGGCGGCGATAGACGGCAGCGCGTAGACGGACACAGCATTCGCGCCTGCCGGCGCTCCTACAGGAACCGATGCGCCCTGCACGAGCGGCGGCAGCCGCGAAAACGACATTCCGGCGGCCGTGTGCCTGGTGAAATATTTCATGTCGTAAAAGCGTGCATGACGCCCTGCAGGGCGGGGGCTAGAATTCAGGCGCCTTCTCTTCCAGCGCCCGCTTGCGGGCGACATCCATGAGCCACGAAATCGAACTCAAGCTCGCGCTCCCCAAGCGCGCGCTTCCCGCGCTGCGCCGCCACCCGCTGGTGGCCGCAGCGGAAAAATGCAGCAACGCCGTAACCCTCGACAATACCTATTACGACACCCCCAAACTGCAGCTCAAGGCGCACAAGGTGGCCGTGCGCACACGGCGCCAGGGCCGCCTGATGCTGCAGACGGTGAAGTGCGCGGCCCTGTCGAGCGGCGGACTGTCGCAGCGGCCGGAGTGGGAAACGCCGTGGAGCGGCGGCTTCGACTTCACGATCATCGACGACGCGGCGGCCGCGCGCCTGCTCGATCGCCATCGCGACGAACTTGTGCCGGTGTTCTCCACGCGCTTCCGGCGCGAGACGCGGCGCCTCGCCCCCCAGGAAGGCGTGAGCATCCTGCTGATGATCGACACCGGGGCCGTGCATGTGCGCACGCCGGAGGGCGTGGAACGCCAGACCGAGATCTGCGAACTCGAGCTCGAGCTCGAAAGCGGGCGCGCGCAGGATCTGCTCGATCTTGCGTGCACGCTCGCACAGCAGCTGCCGCTGATGCCCGCCGACATCTCCAAGGCGGAGCGCGGCTACCGCCTGTTCCTCGACACCCCCACTGCGCCGGTGCGCGCCGAGGCGTCGTCCATCGCTGCCGCCCAGAACGTCGTGGAGGCCTTCCAGGGCCTGGCACTGTCCTGCGTGCGTCAATGGCAGGGCAACGCCGCCGCCGCGCTCGCCCACGCCGACGCAGACGCCATCGACCCCGAC
>JBEOKH010000290.1:0-6056 GCA_040275625.1 Thauera sp.
TGCCACCGACCGCGCCACCGGTCACCATCCGTCCGAGCAGCTCTACCTTTCGCTGGAAAAGCGCGAACGCGACCTCGCCTGCCTGGCGCTCGCCGATCTGTCGCTATCCACCGACGCCTGGGTTTCGTCCGAGGCGCGCGTGATCGACGTCATCCGCGACTCGCTGCTGCTGTTCGGCGAGGCCCTGCTCGCCACCGGCGACCGCTTCGCGCTGTGCGGCTTCTCTTCGGTCAAGCGCAGCAACGTCCGCTTTCACCGCCTGAAGGACTTCGACCAGCGCCTTGACGACCGCGCACGTGGCCGCATCATGGCGATCAAGCCCGGCTACTACACGCGGCTCGGCGCCGCGATCCGTCACGCTACCGCGCTGCTGGAACGCCAGCCTGCCGCGCGTCGCATCCTGCTGATCCTGTCCGACGGCAAGCCCAACGACCTTGACCTCTACGAAGGCCGCTACGGCATCGAGGACACCCGGGTCGCGGTCATCGAGGCGCGCAACCGCGGCGTGGTACCGTTCTGCGTTACCATCGACCGCGAAGGCGCCAGTTACCTGCCCCACCTCTTCGGGCCGGCCGGTTTTGCGGTGATCCGCCAACCCGACGAACTGCCCGCGCGCCTGCCCATGTTCTACGCCCAGCTCACGCGCTAAAGCCATGCCCCGTTGCGCAACCACGGTCGGCGAACGACCGCTCGAGATCGACCCATCCACCGGCACACCGGTCACAGAGCTTGACCGCCTGTGCAGGCTGCTTGCGCGCGCCCCGCTTTTCAACGGCCTCGCGTGCGAGGACATCGCCCGCTTCGCACGCGGCGTGCGCGAAGTCCGGGTCGGGCGCGGCGAGATCCTGTTCCACCGCGGCGACCCCTGCCACGGCTTCCACCTGATCCTCGACGGCCAGATCAAGCTCGCCTTCACCTCGGCCGAAGGCAACGAGAAAGTGGTCGACATCCTCTACACCGGGCGCAGCTTCGGTGAAGCGGTGATGTTCATGGAGAAGCCCTACGTGGTGATGGCGCAGGCGCTCACCGACGCCACCCTGCTGCATATCGGCAAGCAGGTGTTCTTCGAGGAGATGTCCGGCGACCCGGTGTTCTGCCGCAAGATCATCGCCGGCCTTGCGCAACGCCTGCACCTGCTGATGGCCGACGTGGAGAGCTACTCGCTGCGCTCCGGGCGCGACCGCGTCATCGGCTACCTGCTGCGCGAGGAAGAACGCGACGGCGACAGCGTCGCCGAGGGCCAGGTCTCGATCCGCCTGCCGACCAGCAAGGGCACGATCGCCTCGCGGCTCAACCTCACCCAGGAACACTTTTCGCGCATCCTCAGCGAGCTGACCGGTTCCAGCCTGATCCAGGTCGAGGGCCGCACCATCCACATCCCTGACATCGGGCGCTTGCGCAGAAGTCTGGGCTGAGGGTCGGGGCCTTCGGCGCACGCGATCGGCGCGCGCCGCGGGACCGCGGCATTCGCGCCTTCCGCCGCTCCTACGTCCGCGCCTTCTGGCGGTGCGCCTTTCGCGCCTTCCGGCGCTCCTACGTCCGCGCCTTCCGGCGTGCCTGCGCAAAACGCCGCTCTCAGGGGTATGTAGGAGCGGCGGAAGCCGCGAAAATGGCGGGCCGACAATCGACATGGGTGAGACATTCGCGCCTTCCGGCACTCCTGCACGGGGATTCACGAGCCGGTGCGACGCTCCGATGCCTGCAGCAAGGGGCCCGCAGGCCCCTTTCGTAGCGCTGCGTGCCCCGCAGGACCGCGCTCAGCCTTCCTTGCCGTCCACCCGCGCATACCAGAGATAAGGGGCGTAGCGCCACAGGTAGAGCAGGAAGGCGATCGACCACAGCGTGGCGGCGGCATGCACGCCGCCGGACTGCGCGGCCGGGATTAAGCCCACGGTAAGCACCCGCACGAGCGCGGCAAGCAGCACCAGCGCATAGGCTGCGGCCTCGATGCGCCCGGCGACCAGCATGCGGCCGGTGTGGCCGAGCGCGGTGCGGGTGATCATGCCAATGATCAGGCCGCCGGTAGCACCGATCGCCAGCGCGTGCACGCCCGCCGAGCGCGGCAGCACGCCGAACTGGGTGAGTGCGACCAGGGCGAGGCCGAGCGGGATCCACAGATAGGCCAGGTGCAGCACCCACAGGATCGGCTGGCCGCGCGTCGCCCACGGGTTCCAGCCGCCCACGCGCACCGCCTGCAACGCCGCAGCGACGAGTGAAACCACACCCGCCCACGCCCCGGCGCCAAGCGCCCAAAGCAGGAGGGCGATGCCGGTCGCGATCGCCGCAGCCCAGTCCACCTGCTTGTTGCGCCACTGTTTGATGCCGCGCACCGCGTTGAAGGTGAACATCGGGATCACACGGCCGCCGACCACGGTCTCGAGCACGACCACAAGGCCGAGCGCGAGGTGCATCGCGGTCAGCGGGTCGGCCTCGACCACGCCGAGCACGGCGAGGTGGAAGAAGAGATTGGCGAGGGCGAGCATGGCGGGCAGCGCGCCGACGAAGTAGTTGCGCTTGCTCTTGGCCTTGATCAGCACCGTCAGCAACATCGCCGCCGCCACCGGCAGGAAGGCCAGATCGATGACCGCCACCCAGGCCCCGCTGCCGAAGGCCATTGCCAGCCGGCCGGCGAGCCACACCGCAGCCAGCACCATGAGCGGCTTGCCGTCGGGGGTGTGGAGCCCGGTCCAGTTACGACCGGCGGTGAGCAGGAAGCCGATGATCACCGCGGCCGCGAAGCCAAAGATCATCTCGTGCGCATGCCACCAGATGCCTGCCATCGGCAGTTCGATCGCGCCGGAGTAGGCCACGGCCCACACCGGTACGGCTATCGCGGCAAACAGCGCGGCGAGCAGGTAGAAGGGACGAAAGGCGAGTGCCCACAGCGAGAAGGTATCGGGCGGGATGCGTTTGGTGGTCGGTTCGTCGAGGCGGATCAGCGCCATGTTCGGTTCTCTTTCGTGCTTGAGGGTTGATTGAGGAGTCACGCTTGCGACCGGGCGTGGCCCGGCCGCCGGTTTCAGTGGCTGGTGCCTTCTTCGCGCGTGATCTTGTTCCAGACGTTGTACTTGCCCACCGGCTTGCGCATCGGCAGGCGCTTGATCTCCTCCAGGGTCTGCGCATCGAAGACGATCACCGCGCCCTGATCCTCCCACAGGCTGGCGAGCGCATAGCGGCCATCGCGGGTGAATTCGATGTGAGCGAGCGTCTTGCCCGGTGCGCCGGAGATCTCCCTGACCACCTCGAGCGTGTGCTTGTCGATGACCTGAAGGATATGCTTCGCCTCCGCGCTCATCATCGAATCGACGAAAGCGTAGCGGCTATTGGAATGGCTGCGCAGGAAGAAACCCGGTCCGCGGGTCGGGATGCGCCTGACGACCTCCCAGGTCTTCATGTCGATGACCGTGACCTCGCCGGCCTTGAGGTTGGTGCTCGCCATCACCGTGCGCGGCTTGGCATCCGGCCCCGCCGATGGATCCTGCCATTCCCACGTGATGCCCGAACCCAGGTGCGGCATGCCGTCGAGCGGCAGGTTGGCGATCTTCTTTCTCACGTCGAGGTTCACCACCTGGCCAACGCCGGCGCGCGAGGCGCCCATCAGCTCGGAATAGTCCGGGGTGAAGAAGAAGTCGTCGAGCACCTCGGCGAGGATGGTGCGGCGCGGATTGAGGTAGCCGGGGATGAAGGTCCCTTCGCGCTGGGTGTAGTCGTGGATGTAGCTGACCGGGATGTCCTCGACGGCCTTGGTGTAGCTGATCTCCCACACCTCGCCGACGTCCTTGAGCGCGGCGATGAAGGACTGGCGCGGGGTGGCGTCGTACACCGCCGAGACGCGCGAGCTCTTCTTGCCGTCGCGGTCGGTGGCGGGGATGGTCTTGACCAGGTTGAGGTCGCCGTCGAGCAGCACCAGGGTGTTGGGCAGGTAGTTGGCCACCGCGACGTGGGTGCCATCGGGCGAGGCGGCGACGTTGCGGGTGTTGATGCCGGCGCGCACCTCGGCCACGACCTTGAGGTTCCACAGGTCGAACTTGGTGATCCAGCCGTCGCGCGAGGCGAAGAACACGTAGCGCCCGTTGGCCGCGAACTTGGGCCCGCCGTGGAGCGCGAAGCGCGACTGGAAGCGGTGGATCGGCTCGAGCTTGTCGCCGTCGAGCACGCTGACGTGATGGTCGCCCGCCTCCACCACCAGGAAGAGGTTGAGCGGATCGGCGTCGAACACCGGCTTGTCGGACAGCGTGGCCGGGTCTACATGGACGATGCGCGAGGCGCGGATGTCGTCGTCGGTCCAGCGCGGCCCGGGCACGACCGGGGTGTAGATCCAGTCGGTGAGCGCGGCGATCTCATCCTTGCTCAGGTGCGCGGCAAAACCGGCCATCTGCGTGGCGGTGCGCCCCTCTGCGATCACCTTCACCGCATCGACCTTGCGCAAGCGGCCGAGGTTATCGGGCAGCAGCGCGGGCCCCATCGCGCCGAGGCGATTGGGCGCGTGGCAGGCGGCGCAGTGTTGCGCGTAGAGTTTGGCCACATCGATGCCGGCTGAGGTGGTTTGAGCGCTCACGGGCTGGGGCGCAAGCTTGTCCGGTGACGCCGCAGCGGGCAGGGCCACCCAGCCACAGCTGAGCGCGAACCAGCATGCGAGGGCCGAGACACGAAGGCTCATGCGGACACCTTGTTGCTGCGGGTCCACGGCGTGGTGACGACGCGCTCGGTGCCGTAGTCGGCGGCGCTCACGCCGATCTCGTAATCGTCGAGATAGCAGGCCGGATCTTCCGCCCACGGGTTGCCGGTGACCTGCTCGGCGCGCACGCGCGAGCTTCCATTACAGATGTCGAGGTACTTGCACGCCCCGCAACGCCCCTCGAGCGTGCGCGGATGCTGCTTGAGGCCGGCGAGCAGCGGGTTGGAGAGATCGTTCCAGATCTCGCCGAAGGCACGCTGGCGCACGTTGCCCAGCGGCACATGCCACCACATGGTGTCGGGGTGCACGATGCCGAGGTTGTCGATGTTGGCAACATTGACCCCGCTCGCGTTGCCGCCCCATTGGCGCAGCTTGGCCTCGATGTGCGCCGCCTTGTCGGGAAAGCGGCGCTGCACCCAGTGCAGCAGGAAAGGGCCGTCGGCGTCGTTGTTGCCGGTGACGAAATCCTTGTCGATGCCGCGCCGGTGCTGGTCGAGGCAGGTCTCGAAGAGCAACTCCATGGCGTCACGGGTGGTGCGATGGTGCGCATCGCCGGCGCGGTTCTTGTTGCCGCGCCCGGCGTAGTTGAGGTGCGAGAAGTAGAACTTGTCGATGCCCTCGTCCTCGACCAGCTTCAGCAGCGCCGGCAGGTCGTGGGCGTTGCCCTCGGTCATCGTGTAGCGCACGCCGACCTTGATGCCGCGCTCGCGGCACAGGCGGATGCCGTGCATCGAGGCCACGAAGGCGCCCTCCTTGCGGCGGAAGTGGTCGTGGGTGGCGCCGATGCCGTCCAGGCTGACGCCGACGTAGTCGAAGCCGATGTCGTCGATCGCGTCGATGTTGGACTCGTCGATCAGGGTGCCGTTGGACGACAGGCCGACGTAGAAACCCATGCCCTTGGCACGGCGGGCGATGTCGAAGATGTCGGGGCGCAGCAGCGGCTCGCCACCGGACAGGATCAGCACCGGCACACCCGCGGCCTTGAGGTCGTCCATGACCTTGAACACCTCCTGCGTGTTCAGCTCACCGGGAAAATCCTTGTCCGCCGAGATCGAGTAGCAGTGCTCGCAGGTCAGGTTGCAGCGCCGGATCAGGTTCCAGATCACCACTGGGCCGGGCGGATTGCGGCGCGGGCCGGCCGGCGTCGGGTGATCGAGCTCACGGATGAATTGGGAGATGCGGAACATGGGAGCCTCCTGAATGCCGCCCATTTCACCCGAGCCGCCCGCAAATGAAAATGATGCGCGTCAAGGGTGCCCGGGGCGGGCACGTGGGGTGGGCACAGGGGCTTGGGTGATTAACGGCTCGCGGCTTCCGCCGCTCCTATTACCCCGGCCCTTAAATAAACTGTTTTCTATATAATGTGTGCATGGAAAAG
>JBEOKH010000291.1:0-47897 GCA_040275625.1 Thauera sp.
GAGGTGGCGGCTGGAGGGCATGGGACGTGACGTGGGGCGCGAGGAGTGAGGTGCGGATTGCCGCGGACTTGAAGCCGGAAAACACGTGGGCGTCGCACACCTGCGACGCCGTTCGCCAGTTTAGGGACAAAGGACCGCGCTGTCCGGTTCCGCACGCCGGGCCGCGAGGCGCGAAACACGACGCCCCATCGCCCCCTCGAAGGCCACCGCGGGCGCGCCGGCAGGCGCGAATTTTTCAGGCAGGAACCGAGGTGCGCCGGCGTCGCCCCACCCGCGCACCTGCCGCAGCGTCCCTCATCCCGCCTCGAGCGGCCATTTCGGATTCCACGCCACTTCCCACAGGTGGCCATCGGGGTCCTGAAAATAGCCGGCGTGGCCACCCCACGCGGTGTCACAAGCGCGGCGCGGAATGCGTGCGCCGGCCGCTTCGGCCGCAGCCATCACTGCAGCCACCTCCTCGCGGTGCGCGACGTTGTGGCTCAGGATGCATTCGCTGATGCTCGCTCCCTGTTCTGCCACCCCCGCGTCGACAGCGATGCTCGCGCGCGGAAAGAGCGCGAGCTTGAGCCCGGGCTGCAGGTCGAAGAACACAACCGCGGAATGATCCGCCGCGCGACCGACGATGCCGTCCGTAGGCCAGCCCAGGCCATCGCGATAGAAAGCCAGCGCACGTGGCAAGTCGGCCACGCCGAGGGTGATCACGCTGATGCGCGGCTTCATGCGCGCGCCGGCCCGCAAGGGCGCCAGCATGTGCCGGGCGGGCGCCGCTCGGGGGGATGACGGAGCGTCCGGCAGGCACGCTCGCCGACGGCGACCCCGTCGATCAACGGCACTGCATGTTCCCGGACGGTGCATGGACGACGCACTGCAGCGGCCCGCACTGGCAGTTGTGCAGCACCGAGGCGCCGCCGTCAGCGAGACGCAGCCCACGCGAGCATGCGCACTCCTCGGGCGCCGCGGGCAGCACCTGCGGGGGCAACGCAGCGACCGGGCTAGACATCGCGCTCAAGGCCAGCACGGCCGCCGCCGCAGCGGACACGCCGGAGAGCGTCAACAGCAGAGGGCGCAGTTTCATGTTCGTTCTCCTCGGGTGAAGCGACAGCGTAGCAGCTTCGCACCGTGAGACCACCGCCCCCGGCCGCACAGACCGGGCAGCCCGACGAAGCAAGCAGAAGATCGCGCCTTCCGGCGCTATTGCGCGAGCATCGCGACCGCGTTCGCGCCTTCCGGCGCTCCTACATCAGGATCACGGCCGCCCTGCAGGAGCGGCGGCAGCCGCGAACAGACGTCGCAGCGACCGCCATACGTCTCCCGGGCACCGCCGCGGGCTTTTCGGAATGCCGATTCATGCGCGGGCCGCGCTTCAGTCCTCCGCACGCGCCAACGCCCACAGCACCAGCACCCCGAAACCGAACAGCAGCGCCCACTTGAGCGTGGAGCACACGGTCGACAGCAGATACACCCCGTCCAGGCCAAAGCGCGGCATCTCGGTGAGCCAGGCGTGCAGGGCGTTCTCCACCGCGTCGAACAGCGCCGCCAGCGGTAGCACCCGCGGCACACATCGCGCCACCACCCGCGGTAGCGGGCGGAACAGTGCCGTGCGCGTCGCCAGCAGCCAGCCGAAGCGGGCATAGGCCAGGAGCAACACGGTGTCGACCAGCAGGTGACGCCGATAGCGCTGCAGATCCTCCGGCGGCCACACGTGGATGATTTCGCCGAAGCCGCGCGGCGTCCATGCGAACTGCAGCACGAGCATGCCCGGCTCCAGCCCCGACACGCACCCCAGCGTGACGACCGTCAGCGCTGCGACCAGAAGCCCCGCCACAAGAACTGCACGCATACGCCGAACTCCATGCCGGAAAGGCGCACAAATGTCAGGCCATCGATAGCCCCTGCAAAACGCCGGCCGATTGTACCCTCGCCTTGACCGCGAACAGACGCCGCCGCCGGGTGTCGACGTATGATCCCGCTCTCGCGTGCAGCCAGGCTCGAGCCCGTACCGAACCATGCGCTGCACCGCCCCGCCTCCCCTGCCTGCGCTGACGACATGAGCCGATCACACCTGCTGCCGCTCCTGCTGCTTTATGCCCTGATGCTGCCGGTCACCGGCATGGTGCCGGTGCTACCCGAGTTCACCGCACAGCGCTTTCCCGGTCTCGGCCAGTTTGCCAGCCACTTCTTCATGTCGATCAACATGATCGGCGCGCTGATCGGCGCACCGATCGCCGGTCTGCTGTCAGACCGCCTCGGCCGCCGGCGCATGCTCGCGGTGGGCGCGCTCGCCCTCAATGGCTGCGCCCTGCTCGGCATCGCCTGGGCGTGGCGCAGCGCCGACAGCTACGCGCTGCTGCTCGCGCTGCGCCTGCTCGAGGGCTTCGCCCACATGTCGGCGCTGTCACTCCTGATGGCGCTCGCGGCCGACCAGCCGGGCAAGGCCGGGCTCGGTGCGCGCATGGGCGCGGTGGGGGCCGCGATCAGCCTGGGCGTGGCCACCGGCGCACCGCTTGGCGGCGTGGTCGGCGCCATCGATCCGTTCTGGGTGCCGCTCGGCGGCGGCTTGCTGTCGCTTGCGCTCGCGGCGCTTGCGCTCAAGGGCCTCGCGGACGCCGGCGGCGGGCGGCCGCGCCTGGCCACCGCGCAGATCGTCAATACGCTGCGCAGCCGCCGCCAACTGCTGATCCCGCTCGCGTTCTCGTTCGCCGACCGCCTCACCGTGGGCTTCATCGTGTCCACGCTGTCGCTCTACCTCGGCCTCGTGCTCGGCTTCGATGCGCGCCAGATCGGCAGCGCCATGGCGGCCTTCCTGATCCCCTTCTCGGTGCTGACCTGGCCGGCCGGGCATCTGTCGCGGCACTGGGATCCGTTGCTGATGATGGTGGTGGGCAGCGTGCTGTACGGCGTCTTCCTCGCCGCGCTCGGCTTTGCGCCCGCGGACCGCGTGGTGGCGACGATGGCCGTGGGCGGCGTGATCGCGGCGCTGATGTACGCGCCCTCACTGGTGCTGGCGGCGCAGTACGGCGGCAGCGACTGCCGGGCGAGCGCGCTCGCGGCCTTCAACATGGCCGGCTCGCTCGGCTTTGCCGCCGGGCCGCTGCTCAGCAGCGCCCTGCTCGCGATCTTCGGCCTCGTGCTCGCGCAGCCCTATCCGCCGGTGTTCGTCGCCATCGGCCTGATCGAGATCGTGCTTGCGATCACGGTGCTGCTGCGGGTCCGCCGCCACCGCCTGCGGGCCGACACCGCCGCGGCCTAGGCGCGCGTGGCGCCGGCCCCCCGGTACTCCTCGCAGCCCTTGCCGCCGTCCTCCCGCGGCCTCACGAACAGTCTGCCCAAGTGCCACGCAGCGAGCGCGAAAGCGACGACCCAGGCCATGCCGGCGAACACCTGCAGCGTCACCGCGGGGGACTCCGGCAACCCGGCCGCTGCGCGCAACAAGGCGGCCAGTGCGATCAGCACCGCCACACCTCCCACCCAGGGGCGCGCGTCGAGCGCGTAGCCCGCGTGGGTTCGCCCGGCGATGCACAGCACGGCAAAGATCGACAATCCCATCGCACCGATCGCGAGCAGATGCACGCCGGCGCTCGGTGCCAACGGAGCGCCGAGGCGGGCGAGCCCGCTCAGCAGGTAGCCGAGCGCGAGCAGCCAATACACCCCGTACAGCATCAAGACCCAGCGCGTGAACAAGGCGCGGCCCACGTGCCAGTCGTTCAGCAGGTTGAACACCGCCGCCGCAACACCCAGGGCAAGCCAGCCGGCGATCGGCGACTGCGGCAGCAGGAGTTCGGCCGCGGTATGCAGCGCGATCGCCGCAATCGCCAGGTTGCGCCGCGGCGGGCGGGCCCGATAGGCGGGCAACGCCAGTTCGGCCTCCTCGCCGTGGCGCAGCGCGTGCGCCGGCACACGGCGGGCGCGCTCGGCGTCGAGCGCATCGTTCATGACCCGCATCGAGATCCGGCTCATCGCCACCACGACCAGGGTCATCATCACCCCGAGTGCAACCAGCACCCAGCGCACCGGATACGCGCCGCGCAGCACATCCACGTGAAACCCGGCCACCGCCACCACCATCGCCACCAGCCCCCACAGGAAACCGAGCTGGCGGCGCTCGCGGTCGTGCCACAGGCGCGGCGCCACCACCGCGCATACGGCGAGCGCGAAGCCGGCATTGAGCAAGGCCGCCGGCAGATGGCCGATCGCGCCGACGTCCGCCAGCGCAGCCAAGTTCCCCGAGAGCCAGTACGCCACCCGTGCCGCCAGCCACAACAGCGCGAGGCGCAGCACCAGCCGCGGCGCGAACGCCGGCGTGGCAGTGAATTCCGGCACCGCGGTCAGCACGAAACCCGCCACCGCCGCCAGCCCGAAGCCGAACATCAGTTCGTGCGCGTGCCATACGAAAGGCCCCCCCGCCACCCTCGGCAGCGCCAGGCCGGCACCGAGAAAGCCGGTCCATGCCAGCACCACCAGCACGCCATAGACCGCGGTCGCGAGGAAGAAAGGGCGAAAGCCGCACATCAACAAGGGCCGTGCGGCGAGCCGGGCGAACCAGCCGCGATCGGGAACGCAGTGGCCGGCAAGGGCACCGGGGACGGGGTCAGCGTGGGGGTGATGCATGGGGCAAGGCCTGCGCAAGGGTCATTCGTCAAAGTGGAAGGTCGGGGAGCGCGCCGCAGCGCGGTGGCGACGAGATCGCCCTCATCCGCAACGCTTGCCGCCCGCCAGCGCGACCGGCGGCACCGGCGGCACGATCAGGCGCAAGCCTTTATCGACCTGTGCGTGCGTGCGGCCAGCGCCAGGCGGCGACGGCGCGACGGCGACCACGGGCGGCAAGCAGAAGCTCGCGCGCACGGCCGGCGTCTGCAGCAGTTCGGCGGTGTGGCGGTACACCCAGCCGTCATCACGCGACGCCGCCGCGCGGTCAAGTTCGAAGCGGCACACGATGCGCCCGGGCGCCGGCGCCATGACCAGAATCAGGTCAGACAGCCGCACCGCCTCCATCAGGTCATGGGTGATCATCAGTACCCCCAGGTGGCGCTCGGCCTGATGCGCCAGCAGCAGGCGGTAGAGTTCTTCCTTGAGCCCGACGTCGAGTGCCGAGAACGGCTCGTCGAGCAGCAGCAGTTCGGGCGCCAGCACCAGCGCGCGCGCCAGCGCCACCCGGCTCTGCATGCCACCCGAGAGCTGATGGGAAAACTTGCCGAGGTCACGGTGGGCCAGGCCCAGGCGCAGCGCGAGTTCGCGCGCGCGGAAGTGGCGCTCGGCACGCCGGACACCGGCCGCCTTGAGGCCCAGCGCGATGTTGTCGAGCGCCGTCTTCCATGGCAGCAGCCGCGGCTGCTGGAACATGAAGGCGGTGGACGCGAAATGGTTGTCCACCTGGCCGTCCTGCACCTTCAGCAGGCCGGCAGCCAGATGCAGCAGCGTGGTCTTGCCGCAGCCCGACGGGCCCACCAGCGCCACCACCTCGCCGGCACGCACGCGAAAGTCGATGCCGGAAAGCACCTCGTCGCGCACAAAGGCATGAGAGAGCCCGCGCACGTGCAGCGCAGCGCGCGAATCCCCGGTCATGTCCCCTGCTCCCGCCACCGCTCCACCTCGCGCTTGACCGGCTCCAGCACCAGGTACTCCACTGCCAGCAGCAGCCCCACCACCGCCACGATCCACGCCATGGTCGCCGCGGTGTCGAGGTGGGAGCGCGACACCGCGAGCGCAGCGCCGACGCCGTCCTGGGTGGCGAGCAGCTCGGCCATCACCACCACCTTCCACGCGGTACCGAGCGCAGCGATCCAGGCCGGGAAAAGATAGGACACCACGTGTGGCAGATAGACATCGGTGAGCATCATGCGGCGCGGCAGGCGGAAGGCCTCGGCCATGCCGCGCAGATGGTTGTCGAGCGTGCGCGTACCCTGCAGCGCACCGATGAAGATCACCGGAAAGGACGCCACGATCACTGTGAACACCGGCGTGCCGTCGCCCGCCCCGAACCACAGCATGGCCAGCACCAGCCAGGCGATCGGCGGCGTGCCCATGAGCACGGTGACCAGCGGGCGCGACATCATTGACGCGGTCATCGACAGCCCGGCAAGCAGGCCGAGCACGCTGCCGGCCACCACCGACAGCGCATAGCCGGTGAGCGCGCGGCGCGCGGTGGCCGTCAGTTCCGGCCACGCGGCGCCGCTGTCGAGCAGCCCCCACAGGGTGGCGAAGGCGGCGCGCGGGGCGGGCATCACCAGCGGACCGTAGGCAAGGCTCACCGCCTCCCAGGCGGCGAGCAGCAGGAAGAGGCTGGCGATCGCGCCCCAACCGCTCCACAGGTAGGCGGGCAGCCCGGCCAGCCAGGCGCGCAGCAGCGTCATCGTGCCCGCGCTCCGCCGTAGAAGGCGTCGTCGGGCAGCTTGCCGCCGACCAGCGCCGGGGTGCTCGCGACCAGGTGAGCGAAGAGGAACTCCAGCTCGGTACGCGCATCCCTTGCCGACACCGCCTTGAGCTAGCTGACCGCGATCGAGTCGGTCACCGCCTGCGCGCTCAGCATGTCGATGCGCGCCGCCACGGCCTTGCCGCAGGCCTCGGCGTTGTCCTTGCACCAGCCCAGCGCGCGCGCGTACTCGGCCTCGATGCGCGCCACCAGCGCGGGGCGCCCGCGCAGCGCCCCCATCACCGCGATGCCGGCCTGCGGAATGCGCGCCTCACGTGCGAACACTCGCCCCCACTCCCGCTGCAGATCCACGCTGCGGTGCAGCTCGGGCGCAATCACGCTGAGCGGAAAGGAGCCCGTCTTGCGCAATGCCATCGACGCCGCCGGCTCGGCGAGCAGCGCGTGGTCGACGCGACGCATCACCAGCAGCTGCATCGCATCCACCGGGCTGGCGACGTAGCGCAATTGCAGGTCCTTCTTCACATCGATGCCCTGCTGTGCGGCGAGCAGTTGCAGCACGATGTCGGGCATGTCGCCGCGAAAGGGCATCGCGAGCTCCTTTCCGCGCAGGTCGGCGAGCGACTTCAGCGCCGGGTCGCGCGACACCAGCCACAACACACCCCAGGTCGATACGTTGATGAGCTGCAGCTTCGCACCGCGGTTGTAGAGGTTGGCGGCGACGTTGGTCGGCATCGCCAGCACGTCGGCGCGGCCGTCGAGCGCCATCATGCGGAGCTGGTCGGGGTCGCGCCAGGGAACGAACTCGACCACCTCGGCGAGATCTGCGAGCGCGCCCGAATCGACCATGCGGATGAGCGCGTTCGACACCGCTGCCGAGGGCCCTGCCAGGGTCAGCTTTGGCAATTTCTGTGCCTGCGCGATGCCGGTCACGAGCAGGAAGGCGCACAGCACGCACAGATGAAGCAGGCCGCGCGTCCATGCCGGCAGCGCACTGGGGCGGCGACGCTGATGCCCCATGTCAGAAGCTCCCGTTCAGGCTGAGCGCGACGCCACGACCGGGCGCAGCGAGCTCGTTGCCGGACACGCCCTCGGTCAGGTGCTCGTGGTAACGCTTGTCGGCCAGGTTGCTCAGCTGCACGGCCAGCCCGGCAGACTCGAAGGCAGCGACCTTGCCGAAACGCCAGCCGAATTCGGCGTCGGCCGTGACGAAACCGGCGCTGCGGTTCTCGGTGCCGTTGGAGAACGTCGTGGCGATGCGGTCCTGCTCGGCCACTGCGCGCAGCTGGGCACGCCACCACAAGCCGCGCACGGCCGGCTGGCCGAGGCCGACGGTGAATTCCGGCGCCGGCATCTGGTACAGCGGCTCGTCGTCCTGATGGTTCTTGCCCCGCAGCCAGGTGAAACCGGCGTCGGCGACGAAGGCGCCCAGCGGCAGGCTGGCGCTGCCTTCGACGCCGTAGATCGTGACCTTGTCGAGGTTTTCGGTGATCTTGAGCGGCAGGCCGTTTTGCGGATGCACGGCACCGCTGACACGCCCGGCGATGTAGCCGTCGATGCGGGTGTGGAACGCGGCCAGCTGGTATTGCAGGCCGGCGCCGCCCTGCTTGAGGCCGAGCTCCAGGCTGGTCGACACTTCCGCGTCGAGCTGCGGATTGCCCACATGGTAGTAACCATCGCCGCGCGCGGAGTCCTCGAAGCGCTCACGCATGTCGGGCGCACGGAAGGCGCGGCCGAGGTTGGCGTAGGCGTTCAGGCTGGCGCCGAGCGGCTGAATCGCAGCGAGCGACCACGACAGCTCGTGGTCGGTGTTGTCGAGACCGGTGGTCTGCGTCATGCCCTTGCGTGCCGCATCGCCGGCGACACGATCGAAGCGCGCGCCCGCGACGATGCGGGTGTCGCCGAGCGCGAACTCGTCCTGCACGAACACGCCCGCCGACTCGATTTCTCCCTTGTTGAAGGGATCGTTGCGGACATTGTTGTCGAAGGCCGGCGGGTTGTTGTCCATGTAGCGCTCGGGGTCGCCGCGCATCCGCCACAGCTCGGCGCCGATCGTCAACAGGTGGTCCGCGCCGGCCGCAAACAGATACCTGGTCTTCGCGCCATCGGTGATGAAGCTGACGTCGTTGCGCACGTAGTCGCGCTGCTTGGCCGACGAGAAGGCGCGGATCTGGCGGAACACCTCCTGGCGGTAGATCTCGGCTGCCAGCGTGCCCTCGCCGAGCTTCGCATCCACGCCGAGCTCATAGAGTTCGCGGCGCTGTTGCGGCGAATGGATGATGGCGGTGCCGAGCGGCGCCGGGACGCCTGCGCCGCGCCGCGCCGAGCCCGGATACCACACGTCCTCGTCCTCGTGGCGCTGCAGGTTCACCCGCAGGCCGACGTGCTCGGTCAGCTTGTGCCGGTACTTGGCCAGCAGCGTATCGGACTGGTAGCCGGTAAGGTCCTCGCGCCCGTCCGGGCTGCGGTAGTCATCCACGTCGCGTCCGGCAATGCCCAGCACGAGCGCACTGTCGGCATTCGAGCGCGTCAGCAGTGCCGCGCCAGCAAGGCCCTCGTCCACGCTCGAGTAGCGCACGCCGATGCGACCGCCAAGCGTGTCGTCGGCGGTGAATTCGGCCTGCGGCGTGATCAGGTTCACCACCCCACCCATCGCGCCGCTGCCATACAACACCGAGCCCGGCCCCTTCACCACCTCGGCGCGCTCGAGCAGGCCGAGGTCGAGGAAGGAGGCGATCGCGCCCTGCGGCTGCGCGGAATTGATGCGCACGCCGTCGACCATGACGACCACGCTTTCCTTCTTCAGCCCGCGCAGCACCGGGTTCTGGCCCCAGGCGCCATCGGACTGCAGCGCGAGGCCCGGCTTGCCGCGCAACAGCTCGCCGGCAACCGCGCCATTCGCCCCGGGGGCGCTCAGGACCTCGACCGCCTGCGGGGTATCCAGCGTGTCGGCGACATGACCCTTGGCAGTGACCATCTGCGCGTCGAGCATGGTCTCGGCGCGCGCGCCATGGGATAGGGGAAAAACGGACAGGCCGAGCATGACCAGCGCCAGCGGTTTCAAACGAAACGGCATCGAAAGCTCCAGGAAGACGGGTTCCCGGGCTGGCTGGCGGCGGCTGGCGTGCCCGATCAATGAAATCAGGGCTCGATAGTAAATCAATGCGAATCATTCGCGTTTGCGGTAGATCAAAAAATCCGCGCCCGCCTGGTGCCGGCTATCATGCGCACCGCGCCTTACCGACTTCGCACGACCCGCCGGCCAATGAAACTCTCCCGCCTCTACCGTCCCGACGACCGCCGCTTCTGGCTGATGATCGTGCTCAACATCCTCTCTGCGGTGCTCACCTGGGTTCTGCGCGCCTGGCCGCTGGTCTCGCTGGCGACTGCGGTGGTGGCGATCTTCGCGCTCGGTAACGCGATGCTCGGGCTGTTCATCGCCTATGATCTGATGCGGGAGGACGACAAAGGCTGAGGTTCGCGCGCCTGCTTCGGCGTGGCGGCAGATCGGCGTGCGGCCGACACGAAGGCCCACGGCTCACGGCTTGCGCCGCGCCGGACGCCCACGGATGCGCGGCCGGTGCGTGTGTACGCGACGGGCGCTGCAGCCTGGTCAAGCCGTGCCCTGATCGTCCTCGCCGATCAGCACCAGGCCATCGGACATCCACCTGTGCGGCGGGATCTCGAGGTTGGTCGGGGCCGGCTGGCTCACATACACGCGCCCGGCGAGGTCGAAGATCGAGCCGTGGCAGGGACACAGGAAGCCGCCCGGCCAGTCTGCGGTCATGCCTTCGGTGGCACCGATGGCGAATTTCTCCGACGGCGAGCAGCCGAGGTGCGTGCAGATACCAATCACGATCAGATACTCGGGCTTGATCGAGCGGTGGCGGTTGATCGCGTACTCAGGCTGTTGCGGCACGCCCGAGCCGGGGTCGGCCAGACGCGCCTCGTTGGCCTCGAGCGTGATCAGCATCTCGGGCGTTCGGCGCAGGATCCATACCGGCTTGCCGCGCCATTCGACGGTCATCATGTCGCCCGCCTCCAGCCTGGTGACGTCGGCCTCGACCGGCGCACCGGCGGCGCGGGCACGGGCGGATGGGGTGAGGCTGGCGACGAACGGGATCGCGGTGGCGCCCGCGGCGACCGCGCCAGCGGCGCTGGTCGCGATCAACAACTTGCGGCGCTGGGTCGCGAGTTCGGATGGCGTAGCGGACATGGCAGGCGGCTCCGGGATAGACGTTCAACGCTCCGATGCGAAAGCGCAGCGGAAAAAAGGCGAAGCGGCCGGGCGCACATCGGTCGAACAGCGCTGTCTGGGGCAAGACCGTCGAGGGGGACGATCACGCAGCGACTTCGACTCGGCCTGCTTCGCACGGCTTAGGATGAGCAATCCGCGTGCCAAGTATCCATGCGCCCAGCTACGGCCGCTTCCAGGCGGTCGATCGCGCGCATTTTACTGCCGCGCGCCGCCACTCACTTCAGCAGACTGCCATTCGTGACAGTCACTCAGCCGTGCCCTCGTCACCCCCGCCTTCCGGCGCGCGCCCGCCGTGCGCGCCAAGTGCCTTGAGGCGGCGATACAGGGTCCGTTCGCTGATGCCGAGCCGGCGTGCGAGCTCGCGCCGGCTGCCACGGTGGGCGCGCACGGCGCGCGTCATCGCCTGGCGCTGTGCTTCCCCGAGGTCTAGCGGATCGAGCACTGCGGCGGTGGCCGTCTGCCCGCCCGCAAAGCGCTCGTCGACGCTGTCCCGTTCGGGGTGAAGGATCTCCTCCGGCAGGTGCTCAGGCCCGATCACTTCACCGTCGCACATCAGGCTGGCACGCTCGAGGACATTGCGCAGCTCGCGTACGTTGCCTGGAAACGGATAAGCGCACAGCAGGCGCTGCGCCGCGGCGCTGAGCGAAAGCATGCGCTGGGGCGCGACGCGCCCAAGCAGTGAATCGATCAGCAAGGGCAGGTCGCCCTCGCGCTCGCGCAGCGGCGGCACCGTGATCGGAAAGGTGTTGATGCGGAAGTACAGGTCCTGGCGGAACGTCCCCGCGGCGATCATGTGCTTGAGCGGGCGGTGGGTGGCCGAGACCAGGCGGATGTCGGCGCGGCGCAGTTCGGTGGAGCCGACCCGGCGGTAGGTGCCGGTCTCGAGCAGGCGCAGCAGCTTGACCTGCATCGCGAGCGGGATGTCGCCCACCTCGTCGAGGAACAGCGTGCCACCGCTGGCAGCCTCCACCAGGCCCTGCTTGCGCGCGGTCGCGCCGGTGAAGGCGCCGCGCTCGTGGCCGAAGACCTCGCTCTCGAAGAGGGTCTCGGGCAGGCCGGAGCAGTCCACCACCACGAAGGGTCCCTCGGCGCGCCGGCTCGCCTCGTGCACCGCGCTCGCGAGCAATTCCTTGCCGGTGCCGGATTCGCCCTGCAGCAGCACGCTCGCGTCCGCGGGTGCGACCCGCGCGATCAGCTCGAGCATGTGCTGGAAGGCGGGCGAACGGCCGATCAGGCCACGATGGTCGGAGACCCCGCGGGCGACGTGCATCGGCTCCATTTTCTCGATGAACCAGGCGATCTCGCCGCCGGCGTCGCGCACCGGGGAGAGCTCGATGTTCACGTAATCCTCGCCGCGTGGCGTGTGGTGCAGGTGCAGCACGCGCTCGCGCTGTCCCGATTGCAGGCTGCGCGCGAGCGGGCACGATTCGCCAGCGCGATCGCAGGGCACGCTGTAGTGGTGCGACACGTCGTAACAGGTGCGCCCGATGACGCTGCGCGCCTCCGGCCAGGAGCGCCGGTAGGCGGCGTTGGCGGCGATGATGCGGTAGTCGCGGTCGCACAGGATGTGCGGTTCGGGGAGGGTCTCGAGGAAGGAGACCAGCTCGGGCAGCGGGCGGGTGTCGGGTGGCATGTTCTGTCAGAAGTGACCGTTTATCTGTCACGAGTCTGCCTTGCTGACAGCACGAGCGTCAATCGGCATCCACGCTGAATGCAGCCAACACCCTTGCTTTACATCAAATCCAGACCATGACGAAGGGCTGGCACGGGTCTTGATACAGGGGACAGGGACAACCGGAGTCCGCCATGAACCCGACCGACCGCCGCCTCGTACGCGAAATCACCCTCGTCATCGTGCTCAAGCTGATCCTCATCACCGCGCTGTGGTGGGCCTTCATCGGCGATGCGATGGTCGCGGTCGACCCCGGCGCCATGGCCGCCCGGATTGTCGCCCCTGCAAGTGCACAACAACACACGACATCTGGAGAAACCCATGGTCAGTGAGCAACTCGTCGACCTGTCGCGGCTGCAGTTCGCCGCGACGGCGATGTACCACTTCCTGTTCGTACCGCTCACCATCGGCATGGTGTGGATGCTGGTCATCATGGAAAGCGTTTACGTGATGACGGGCAAGACGATCTACAAGGACATGACCCGCTTCTGGGGCAAGCTCTTCGGCATCAACTTCGCGCTCGGCGTCACCACCGGCATCACGCTCGAGTTCCAGTTCGGCACCAACTGGGCCTACTACTCGCACTACGTGGGCGACATCTTCGGCGCGCCGCTGGCGATCGAGGGCCTGATGGCCTTCTTCCTCGAGTCAACCTTCATCGGCCTGTTCTTCTTCGGCTGGGACCGCCTGTCGCGCCAGCAGCACCTGATGGTGACGATCCTGATGGCGGTGGGCACCAACCTGTCGGCGCTATGGATCCTGATCGCCAACGGCTGGATGCAGAACCCGGTGGGCTCGGAGTTCAGCTACGAGACGATGCGCATGGAGCTCACCGACTTCTGGGCGGTGGTGTTCAACCCGGTGGCGCAGGGCAAGTTCGTGCATACGGTGTCGGCGGGCTACGTGACCGGCGCGATGTTCGTGCTGTCGATCTCGGCCTGGTACCTGCTGCGCGGGCGTGATGTGGAGTTCGCCAAGCGCAGCTTCCGCATTGCGGCGGCCTTCGGCTTCGCCTCGATCTGCTCGGTGATCGTGCTCGGCGACGAGTCCGGCTATGCGCTCGGCGAGGCCCAGCAGACCAAGCTCGCGGCGATGGAGGCGATGTGGGAGACCGAACCGGCCCCGGCCAGCTTCAACGTCATCGCGCTGCCCAACGAAGCCGGGATGAAGAACGACTTCGCCATCCACATTCCCTGGGTGATGGGCCTCATCGGCACGCGCTCGCTCGACAAGGAGCTGCCCGGCCTCAACCAGATCTACGCCGTGAACCGCGAGCGCGTGAAGGTGGGCGTGGAGGCGGTGAAGCTGCTCGAGGCGCTGCGCAGGAATCCGCAGGACGCGGCGCTGCGCGAGGCCTTCGATAGGGTCAAGGACAACCTCGGCTTCGGCCTGCTGCTGAAGAAATACGTCGCCTCGATGGACGAGGTCACCCCCGAGCTGATCGACCGCGCCGCGCGCGACACGCTGCCCAAGGTCACGCCGCTGTTCTGGACCTTCCGCATCATGGTGGCGCTCGGCTTTGCGATGCTGGCGCTGTTCGGCGCGGCGCTGTGGTACTCGGTGAAGGGCGACTTCGCCAACCGGCCATGGCTGCTCAAGTGGTCGCTGTGGTTCCTGCCGCTGCCGTGGATCTCCTGCGAGATGGGCTGGTTCGTGGCCGAGTACGGCCGCCAGCCGTGGACCATCTACGGCGTGCTGCCTACCCACCTGTCGGTGTCGACGCTGACGGTCGATAGCCTGTACGGCTCGCTCGCCGGCTTCGTCGGCTTCTACACCCTGCTGCTGATCGTCGAGATGTATCTGATGGTGAAGTTCGCCCGCCAGGGCCCGGGCAGCCTGGGCACCGGCCGCTACCTGAACGAAACCCACCACGCCCACGCCTGACTCCGGAGAACATCATGATCTTCGACTACCCGACCTTCAAAATCATCTGGTGGCTACTGGTGGGCGTGCTGCTCGTCGGCTTCGCCATCATGGACGGCCACGACATGGGCGTGGGCACGCTGCTGCCCTTCGTCGGCAAGAACGACGAGGAGCGCCGCGTCGTCATCAACACCGTCGGTCCGCACTGGGACGGCAACCAGGTGTGGTTCATCACCGGCGGCGGCGCCATCTTCGCCGCCTGGCCGATCGTCTATGCGACCGCCTTCTCGGGTTTCTACTGGGCGATGCTGGCGGTGCTGTGGGCGCTGTTCTTTCGTCCAGTGGGCTTCGACTACCGCAGCAAGATCCACAACGCCGCCTGGCGCAGCACCTGGGATTGGGGGCTGTTCATCGGCGGCGCGGTGCCACCGCTGATCTTCGGCGTGGCCTTCGGCAACCTGTTGCAGGGCGTGCCCTTCCACTACGACGACAGCCTGGTGCCCTACTACACCGGCACGTTCTGGGGCCTGCTCAACCCCTTCGCGCTGCTGGCCGGCGTGGTGAGTACGGCGATGATCACCTTCCACGGCGCGATCTACCTCGCCCACCGTACCGAGGGCGACATCCAGCGTCGCGCCACCACGGCCGCGCTGATCTTCGGCGTACTGATGCTGGTCGGCTTTTCCGCCGCCGGGCTGTGGATCGCCAACGGCAGCTTCGGCTACGCGATCACCTCGGCGATCGACACTGCGGCGCTGCCCAACCCGCTCGCCAAGACGGCCGAACTGCTGCCGGGTGCCTGGCTGGCCAACTACGCCAGCGCACCGCTCACCATGCTGGTGCCGGCGCTGGCCTACGCTGGAGGCATCGCCGCGCTGCTGCTGGTGTGGAAGGGCCGCACGCTCACTGCCTTCGTCGCCTCATCGTTCGCCATTGTCGGTGTGATCGGCACCGCCGGCGTGTCGATGTTCCCCTTCGTGATGCCCTCCTCCACCGTGCCGGGCGCCAGCCTGACGGTGTGGGACGCGGTCTCCAGCCACCGTACGCTGGGCATCATGTTCTGGGCCACGATCCTCTTCATGCCGATCATCGTCGCCTACACGAGCTGGGCATACAGCGTGATGGCGGGCAAGGTGACCGCGGCCTACATCCGCGAAAACGAACATTCCGCGTACTGAGCGCACACACGAAACAAGGAGAACATCATGTGGTACTTCGCCTGGGTACTGGGCATCGGTTTCGCGGTGCTGCTCGCCATCCTCAACGCGCTGTGGGGCGAGAACGAGGTGGCGCGCTCGCAGGCGCGCCGCCGCAACCTGCCGCCGGCCGGCTGAGGCGCACACGGTGAAGCCGCCCACCTCCATCCTCGGGCCTGCGGAACGCGCGGGCGCCGAGCTGGCCGTCGCCGACCCGATCGTTGTGGATCGCTCGGCTGCAGCCCCTGCGGCGGTCGCCACGGACGGCGAGGCGCAGCGCACCCGCGTGTTGCCGCTGCTGCTCGCCATCGCGGTGATGCTCGGCACCACCGCCTGGCCGGGCGCGCTCGCCGGACCTTCGGGCGCGGCCGATCATCCCGCGGCGATGGCGCTGTTCTGGGCGATGAGCGCCGGCTTCGTCGCCGGCGTCGGCTTCAGGCCGCGCAAGCTGCTGATCCGCCTCCTGTTCTCTCCGCTCGCGTGCTGGCTCGGCGTGATCCTGGCCGGCCTCCGGATGGGGAGTCTGATGGCATGAGGCGGAGGCGGACCTCGCATTTCCGGCGATTTTCCTTAACATATATTAAGTATTTGCTTATACAGTGGTCGCTGCACACACGACAGGCCGCACCCGCCCGGCGAGCAGCGGCCGACCCAAACTGAAGGAGGAGACCATGAAGGATCTGCTGAAACGATCCCCGGACCGCCCGGCGATCGACCCGGAACGGCGACGCCTGCTGCTCGGCGCCTCGGCCCTGCCCGTGGCTGCAGGCCTGGGACTCGGGCTGCACCCGCATGAAGCCCAGGCCGCGCTGAAAACATCGGCGCGCATCGTGATCGCCGGCAGCGGCCTGGCCGGCCTGGCCGCTGCCAACCGCCTCGCGCGCGAGCTCGACGGCGCGAAGATCACCATCGTCGACCGCAAGGAGATCCACAACTACCAGCCCGGCTACACCCTGGTCGCCACCGGGGTGTGGCCGGTGGGCAAGGTCAGCGACCGCAACGTCGACCTGATCCCGCCCGGCGTGGAGTGGGTGCGCGAGATGGTCGCCGAGTTCGACCCCGAGAAGAACGCGGTGGTCACCGACGGCGGCCGACCCATCCAGTACGACTTCCTGATCGTCGCCACCGGCCTGCACATGGACTTCGCCCTGATCGAAGGCATGGATGTCGCCGCGATCGGCCGCAACGGGCTCGCCAGCGTCTATCCGAGCCCGCAGGCGGCGCAGGCCACCTGGCAGGCGATGGACGCGTTCCGGCAGAAGGGCGGCAAGGCGCTGATGACCCTGCCCACCACGCCGCTCAAGTGCGCCGGCGCACCGCTCAAGATGACCTTCATGGTGGTCGATCGGCTCGTGCAGGCCGGCACCCGCGAGAAGTCGCAGGTGAGCTTCCACTCCGCGCTCGACAACGTCTTCAGCGTGCCACGGGTCAACCAGGAAGTGCTCGAGCGCTGGAAGAAGCTCGATGTGCCGGTGCATTTCCTCAGCAAGCTGGTCGCGGTCGACATCGGCGCCCGCCGCGCCACCTTCGCCAGCCCAGAGGGCGAGCGCACCGGGCATGACTACGACTTTATCCACGTCGTGCCGCCGATGCGCGCGCCCGACTCGGTCAAGAACAGCCCGCTGTCCTGGAAGGCAGGCCCGTTCGCCGCGGGCGGCTGGCTGGAGGTGGACAAGGAGACCCTGCGCCATCGGCGCTTTCCCAATGTGTTCGGCATCGGCGACATCAACGGCACGGCGAAGGGCAAGACCGCCGCGACGGTCAAGAAGAGCACCCCGCTCGTGGTGCAGAACCTCATCGACGTAATCGCCGGCCGCGAGCCCACGCAGCGCTTCGACGGCTACACCTCGTGCCCGCTGCTGGTGCGCGAGGGCGCCGCGCTGCTGATCGAGTTCGACTACGAGAACCGGCTGATCCCCTCGCTGCCGGCGATCGATCCGCTGCAGGACAGCTACTTCGCGTGGGTGATGAAGATCCGCTTGCTCAAGCCCGCCTACATGGCGGTCGCCAAGGGCCGGATATAAGGGAGACGGGACATGTACGAGATCTGGCTGACGCTGAACATTCTTTTCGAACTGAGCCTGCAGTACCTGCCGGCAGTGATCGGCAGCCTCACGCTGTGGCTGGTGCTGATGACGATAGCCGCCGCCCGCGGCGGGGCCGCCTGGCGCAAGGCGCTCGGGCCGGCGATCGCGATCGGCATCGTAGTCACCGCGATCACCTTCTTCGTCACCCCGGGGATGACGCAGTCCTCGTTCGCCAACATGGGCTACTGGGTCGACTGGGGCAACCTCTTCCTTTATGCCGCAGCGTTCGGCGCAGTGGGCGCTGCGCTCGCATGGCCGATCGTTGCCATGAGACGGCGAACCTGAGCCACCCATCTTGATCGCAGCCCACAGAACACAAGACAAGGCTTTCGCCTCTGCCAAAACCGCGCCTTCATCTCAAGGCCCTGCGCCGCAGGGCCGCTTCCCCTGATGTCCGCGGGGCGGCGCTCGCCGACGCCGCCACGCTCGGCAGCGCGAGCCGTGGCGCGCGCCGGCGGCTCGCTCAGGCGATGGTGAAGCCCGGGTGGGTCGCGAAGGCGTTGTCGATGACGAAATTCGCGCGCTGGCGGGCGGACTGCCTCAGCGCCGACGTCGTCCGCCGGCCATCCGCATAGAACCACCAGAGATAGAGCGCGCCATACATCCACGCGCCGTTGTAACCCCAGCTCGAGTCCGCCCCCGACCTGCCCGAGCCATAGGCGGACCAGGAAGGAAAGCGGGCATTGTGGGACTTGCCGCCCATGTGGCGCGCTTCGTGGACCAGCGTTTCGGCCCGCGCGGGAACGTTCGAGCTGTAGAAGAAGCCCAGATAGAGCTCGACCCGCCGGCCGATTCCGAGGAAGCCCGAGAACGCGGTGGCGATCGCACTCCCGTCGCCGCACTTGGCGCGCAGGTCGTCGATCTGGTTGCGCACATAACGCCGCCCCCAATGGAGGATGTTGTTGCTCCACTGCTCGTTCCAGTAGTCATCGGCAGAGTAGTTGAGCAGCCAGATGCCGCTCAGGGTGCGGCTCAAGGGCAGGCTGTTGTTGCACGGCGCGTCGTACCCGAAGCCATCGTCCCAGTATTTCTTGCTGAAACCATGTGCACTCCAGGCCCAGTCGATGAACGCCTGGTTGCAGATGCGCGGGCCGTAGAGGTTGTCACCGCTCACATCCTTGTTCGGGATGGTGGGAATCGAACAGGTGGCCATGATCAGTTCTCCTTGCCGCTACCGGCGGCGGGGCTGTCGTCGCCGGTGGCGCGTGCATCGATGCAGCCGGTGCGCCCCGGCAGATCGGGCGTCGTCGCCTTCTGCGCGATGCGCCCTGATTCGCTGAGATCGGCCTCGGGGTCGTCAATCTGCGTGGCACGACGAACATCCAGCGGGCGGATGTCGAGCAGGAAGCGTTCCTCGGGGCACAGCATCGCTTCGATTTTTCCGCGCAGGCTTTCGCCCTGGCGAACGTTCAACAGACCTTGCACCGCCGCACGCTTGATCGAGATCGAAGGCATCCGCAGGAACCCGAACAGTGCCTCGATCGCCTCCGCATGACCTTGCCCGGCAAGCTGCACCACGCCGTCGACCGCGGTGGTGCGGACGATGGTTTCTTCGGCCACGGTCGAGAAACCGTGTGGATCGGCGCTCTCTTCGGGGGGAATCGGCGTCATCACCACGCTGCGCAGGTATGGCAGGGCAGCCGGATGGTGGAGCTCGGAAGCGGCATAGACCAGCCCCCAGCGTCCGGAATAGTCGCGCACACGACAGCCGCATTCCATGCGCGCAATCTCGGCCGCAGCGTCGGCTGCAAACTCGCGCATGGCGCCCACCGCTTCCTTGTAGCGCTCCTCCGCATCATCGCCACTGGCGTTGATCACCGACAGGTAGTTCAGCACCCGCTGCCCGATCGGACTCAACACGACGCGTATCGTCTCGCGTCCGGGCTGCAGGCTGTCGGCGGCGTCGACTTCGGGGCCGGTGCCCCGTGACAGGGTTTGGTCCATCGCAAACTCCTCCAGTCAGGGGCACTTCGGCGACATCGTCGGCCAGGCCAACGCGGTCGAGAGGCTTGTCGCCACTCCGCCCCGATGGGGTGTTCACGCCACGCAGAACATCGCGTCAAGGTTGACCTGCCCCAGGCGGGCGGCACGCAGTCGCGGTGGAACGTTTCCACTATAGCAATGCGTCTGTCACCTACAAGGACCGTGTTCCGCAAGCGCCGCAATCCAGAGCGCGGCGATCGGCGCCCCGCCTACGGTAGACTTGCGCGTTCGCCGCGCGCTTCGACCGCCCGCAAACGCCCCGCGGACAACACCCTGTCGCGCCTGGCCACGACCTAACCGGAGACCCCCATGAGCCTGCTGGCCCAACTGAAGAAAGACTCCCTGCTCGCCCGCAAGGCCGCCGATGGCGTGCGCGCGACCCTGCTATCCACCCTGATCGCCGAGGCCGAGATGGTCGGCAAGAACGCCGGCAACCGCGAGAGCACCGACGACGAGGTCCAGCAGATGATCCGCAAGTTCCTGAAGAACAACCAGGAAGCGGTCGCCGTGATCAAGGACGCCGACCGCCTCGCGATGCTGGCGCAGGAGTCGGCCCTCCTCACCGCCTACCTGCCGCCGATGGCCGGTGAGGCCGAGGTGAAGGCCTTCATCGCAGACACCGTCGCCGGGCTCGCCGAGCGCTCGCCGAAGCAGATGGGTGTGGTGATGGGCGCGCTGAAGGCTAAGTTCGGTACCAGCTTCGACGCAAAGCAGGCCAACGCGTGGGTGAAGGAAGCGCTGACACGTTGACAAAGGGCTACTGCAGCAAGCGTTCGCGGCTTCCGCCGCTCCTACAAGGGCGCGTAGGGCACGGTTTTCCGGCAGGAGAAGCGGAAGCCGCGAACGGTCGCGCTGCCATGACCGCAACGCGCTCGGGGCAGGCACGGCCCAATCAGCGCAGCGCAGCGTGGATCTGCTCCGCGAGCTTGCGGCTGACGCCCTCCACCCGGCATAGATCCTCCACCGTCGCCTCGCGCACGCCATCCAGCCCGCCGAAGGCGGCGAGCAGGTTGCGCCGGCGTGACGGCCCCACGCCGGGGATGTCCTCCAGCCTGGAGCCCACGCGCGCCTTGCCGCGCTTGGCGCGGTGACCGGTGATGGCGAAGCGGTGGGCCTCGTCGCGGATCTCGACGATCAGGTGCAGCGCGGCGGACTCCCCGCCGAGCGCCAGCCCTTCGCGGCCGTCGGGGAAGATCAGCGTCTCCAGGCCCGCCTTGCGGCCCTCCCCCTTGGCCACGCCCACCATCGCCACCGCCTCCAGGCCGACCTCGGCGAGGATCGCGCGCGCGGCGCTGACCTGGCCCTTGCCGCCGTCGATCAGGATGAGGTCGGGGCACACGCCCTCCCCGGCCACGACCTTGCCGTAGCGGCGCTCCAGCGCCTGGCGCATCGCGGCAAAGTCGTCGCCCCCGGTGATGCCGGTGATGTTGTAGCGGCGGTATTCGGCGCGCTTCATCGCGCCCGCCTCGCACACCACGCACGAGGCCACCGTGGCCTCGCCCATGGTGTGGCTGATGTCGAAGCACTCGATGCGCTGCGGCGCCTCGTCCAGGTCGAGCGCGGCGCGCAAGGCTTCGAGGCGCTGCTCGATGCGGCCGGTGTCGCGCGCGCGCGCCTGGATGGCGAGGTGGGCGTTGTTCTCGGCCATCTCCATCCACGCCTTTTCTGCTTCGAAGCGCGGCGACACCACGCCCGGCGGGCGCTCGGTGATCTCGGCGAGCGTCTCCTTGACCGCCTCGGGCGGCAGGTTAACCAGGATGCGCGCCGGGATCGGGTGCTGGCTGTAGTGCTGCTCGACGAAGGCGAGCAGGCTGTCCATCGCCCCCGACACCGCGGCACCGCTGGGGAACTGCGGGCGGTCGCCGAGGTGGCGGCCGCCGCGCACCATGGCGATGTTCACGCAGGTGAGGCCGTCGGCCTCGATCGCGGCCAGCACGTCGACGTCCTCGTCCTTGCGGCTATCGACGAACTGCTTGTGCAGCACGGCCTGCAGCACGCGCACCTGGTCGCGACAGGCGGCGGCTTCCTCGAAGGCGAGCCGCTCTGCGGCGGCCTGCATGCGGTTCGTGAGGTCGTCGATGACCTCGCTCGCCTGGCCGTCGAGGAAGCGGGTGGCGAGTTTCACGTCCGCGGCGTAGGCCTCGGGCTCGATCAGGCCGACGCAGGGCGCGGTGCAGCGCCTGATCTGGTGCAGCAGGCAGGGGCGCGAGCGGTTGGCGAAGACGGTGTTCTCGCAGGTGCGCAGCTGGAAGGTCTTCTGCAGCAGGTGGATGCTCTCGCGCACCGCCCACGCGTTGGGGAAGGGGCCGAAGTAGCGCGCGCCCTTGGTGAAGGCACCGCGGTGGTAGGCCAGGCGCGGGAATTCGTCGGCCGAGAGCTCGATGTAGGGGTAGGTCTTGTCGTCGCGAAAGAGGATGTTGTAGCGCGGCGCGAGGCTCTTGATGAGGTTGTTCTCGAGGATCAGGGCCTCGGCCTCCGAGCGTGTGGCGGTGGTGTCCACGCGCAGCACCTGGGCGACCATCATCGCGATGCGCGGGCTGGAGACGGTCTTCTGGAAGTAGCTGGAGACGCGGCGCTTGAGGTTCTTGGCCTTGCCGACATAGAGCACCTTGTCTTCGGCGCCGATCATGCGATAGACGCCGGGCTCCTCGGTGAGGGTGCGCAGGAAGGGCTTGGGGTCGAAGGCGGGCGCTTCGGGCGACGGGTCAGCCATTGCGCAGGACTTCGGTGCGCTGCTCGCCGATGGTGGCGGCCGTCATGGTGGGTGCGGTGCTGCTGTCGTCGGGGATGGCGGCGACGCGGTCGCGGGCGTGGACGTAGGCGGCGTGGAGTTCGAGCGCGAAGGGGTCGGCGAGCCACGCGGGCTGCGCGGCGGTCGGCACGATCGCGGCGAGGCGGGCGAGATTATCGGGGTCGGGGACGGGTGCCCAGCGGTCGAGCAGTTCGGCGGCGAGGTCCGGGCGGTTGCATACCAGCAGCATGTCGCAGCCGGCGGCGTACGCGGCCTTGGCACGGCCGACGATGTCGCCGGCGACGCGGGCGCCTTCCATGTTGAGGTCGTCGCTGAAGATCACGCCCCGGAAGCCGAGCCGCTCGCGCAGCACCTCCTTGAGCCAGAAGGGCGAAAAGCCGGCGGGCTGGGGCTCGGAGCTGGGGTCGGCGTTGGGGTAGATCACGTGCGCGGGCATCACCCCGGCGAGCTGGCGGCCGAGGCGGTGGCGGTAGGGGGCGATGTCCTCGTTCCACACCGTGTCGAAGTCGCGCGCGTCCACCGGCACATCGTGGTGCGAGTCGGCCTCGACGAAGCCGTGGCCGGGAAAGTGCTTGCCGACCGCGCCCATGCCCGCCTCCGCCATGCCGGCGACCAGCGCCTGCGCCAGCGCAGCCACGGCCTGCGGGTCGCGGTGGAAGGCGCGGTTACCGATCGCGCGGCAGCAGCCGTAGTCCAGGTCGAGCACCGGGGCGAAGCTGAGATCGACACCGTGCGCGCGCAATTCCGCAGCCAGCACGAAGCCGCTGGCGCGAGCGGCGTCGAGCGCGGCCAGGTGGTCGTGGTCCCACAGTGCGCCCAGGCTGCACATCGAGGGCAGGCGGGTGAAGCCGTCGGTGCGGAAGCGCTGCACCCTGCCGCCTTCGTGGTCGACCGCGATGATAAGCGCCGGGTCGCGCAGTGCACGGATGTCGGCCGTGAGCGCGCGGAGTTGATCGGAGCCGGTGAAGTTGCGCGCGAACAGGATGACGCCGCCGACCAGCGGGTCGAGCAGGCGTTCGCGTTCTTCGTCGGTCAGCGCGGTGCCGGCGACATCGATCATGACGGGGCCGCGGGGGCGGCGGATGGGCGAATTCATGTGCTGGAGGTTCCGGGGCTCACGCCCTTTCGATCAGCGCAAACGCGAGGATGTGCTCGTCCTCGTCGCTGAGGCTGAGGTGGGCGCGCAGCCCGTTGTCGCGCATGTGCGCGGCGAGGCGCTCGTCAAAACGGTATTCCGGTTTACCGCGCGCATCGTGGCCGACGGCGACCGCGTGCAGGGTGGCTGGCACGGCGACGCCGGTACCGAGCGCCTTGCCGAAGGCCTCCTTGGCGGCGAAGCGCTTGGCAAGGAAACGTGCCGGGTCGCGGTGCGCGCGCCAGGCCTCGAGCTCGCTCGCGGCAAGGATGCGCAGCGCGAAGCGCTCACCGTGACGCTCGAGCGCCTCGCGCATTCGCCGCAGTTGCACGAGATCCGTGCCGATGCCGTGGATCATGAACTCGCGCTCGCGTTGCGGCAGGCGCCAGCAGGAACGGCGAAAGCCGCGAACACGGCGCACGAATCCACGGTGCCGCCCGGATCATGCGCGGCATTCGCGGCTTCCGCCGCTCCTACACGGGGGGATCGACCGCGCGCGGCGCCAGATCGACGGCCCGCGGCACATCGACCGCGCGCAGCGCCGGATCGATGTGCCGCAGCGGCGGGGCGGCGTGCCGCGGCGCCGGATGGGTCCCCGGAGCGGGAGAAGGGCCACGTCATCGTACGTCTTCAGGCGCCCTGCGCCGCTTCGCGCATCAGCCGCTTCATCTCGGCGACCGCCGCGCGCAGGCCGACGAAGACGGCACGGCTGACGATGGCGTGGCCGATGTGCAGCTCGCGGATGCCGTGCAGGCGCGCGATCGGTTCGACGTTGTAATAGTTGAGCGCGTGGCCGGCGTTGAAACGCATGCCCAGGCTGCGCACCGCCTCGCCGGCGCTGCGGATCTTGTCGAGCTCGACGAGCACCGCCGGTGCCTCGGCGTCGCGGCCGGCGGCGTGGAAAGCGTGGGCGTAGGGGCCGGTGTGGATCTCGCATACCCGTGCGCCGATGCGGGCGGCGGCCTCGATCTGCTCGGGCTCGGCGTCGATGAACACGCTGGTGACGATGCCGGCATCGGCGAGGCGGGAGATCACCTCCTTCAGGCGCGCTTCCTGGGCGAGCACGTCGAGCCCGCCTTCGGTGGTGATCTCGTGGCGACCCTCCGGCACCAGCATGGCCATCTGCGGCCGGGTGCGGCAGGCGATGGCGACCATCTCATCGGTGGCCGCCATCTCGAGGTTGAGCTTGACCTGAGTGAGCTCGGCGAGTCGGCGCACGTCCTCGTCGTTGATGTGGCGGCGATCCTCGCGCAGGTGGATGGTGATGCCCTCCGCGCCGCCGAGATGAGCCTCCACCGCCGCCCACACCGGATCGGGTTCCCAGGTGCGGCGCGCCTGGCGCAGCGTGGCGACGTGGTCGATGTTGACGCCGAGTTCGATCATCAGAGCTCCTGCAGTTCCTTGAGCACCCTGCGCGACTGCAAGGGCTGGCCGCCCAGGGTGTGGTTGATCAGCATGCGCAGCAGCTGCTTGGACTGGCCCAGCGTCTCCACGCGCGAAAAGTCGCCAGCCGCCATGTCGAGCAGTGTCTGCCCGGACAGCACCGGCTGCTCGCCGAGCGCGGCCGCGTCGACGCCCTCTTCTTGCAGGACCTCCAGCCGCAGCGGACCGCGTTCGATTATATAAAGGTAGCGTGCCTCGGGCCGCACCGGCTCGCCACTGTCACCCTCATGGGCGAGCCCGGCCTCGTAGCCCAGATCCTGCAGCAGGGCGAGCTCGAAGCGACGCAGGATGGGCGATTCGGGCTCACCGCGGCCGAGCGCGCGCACCGCTTCGGCATAGGCCGCGAACAGCCGCGGATGCGGGTCTTCACGTGCGGTGAGGCGCACCAGCAGCTCGTTGAGGTAGTAGCCGCAGATCAGCGCGCGCCCGATCAGCAGCGGCTGGCCGCCCTGCCATTCGGCGCGCACCAGGGTCTTGACCTCGCCGCCGCCCGACCAGTCGATCAGCAGCGGCTGGAAGGCCATCAGCACGCCGCGCAGCTGTGAGTGCGGCCGGCGCGCGCCCTTGGCCACCAGCGCAACCCGACCGTGGTCGCGCGAGAACGTCTCGACGATCAGGCTGGTTTCGCGCCAGGGATAGGTGTGCAGCACCCAGGCGGGCTGCTGCTCGATGCGCTGTCTGGCTCCCGCCACGGCCCGGCGTCCGGCTTACTCGTAACCGAGGCTCTTCAGCGCGCGCTCGTCGTCGGCCCATCCGCTCTTGACCTTGACCCAGACTTCGAGGAAGACCTTGCCGTCGAACAGCTTCTCGAGCTCGACGCGAGCCTCGCTCGAGATACGTTTCAGCTTCTCGCCACCCTTGCCGATCACCATCGACTTGTGGCCCGCCTTGTCGACGATCACCGCGGCGTAGATGCGGCGCAGGTTGCCTTCGACCTCGAACTTTTCGATCTCCACCGCGATGCCATAAGGCAGTTCGTCGCCGAGCAGGCGGAAGAGCTTTTCGCGCAGGAACTCGGAGGCCAGGAAGCGCTCGCTGCGGTCGGTGATCTCGTCTTCCTGGAACATTGGCGTGCCGAACGGCAGCAAGGGCGTGGCGGCCTTGACCAGCTCTTCGACGTTGCGACCCTTCTCTGCCGACAAGGGCACGATCTCGGTGAATTCGCGCGCCTGGCGCACCTGGTCGATGAAGGGCAGCAGGCGGGCCTTGTCCTTGAGTTGGTCAACCTTGTTGATCACCAGGATTACCTGCGACGACTCCGGGATCACCGACAGCACCTTGCGGTCGTCGTCCGTGAAGCGGCCGGCCTCGATGACGAAGAACACCAGGTCGACGTCGGCCAGCACCTGCGACACCGTGCGGTTCATCGAGCGGTTGAGCGCGTTGCGGTGGTGGGTCTGGAAGCCCGGCGTATCGACGAACACAAACTGCGCACCCGCCTCGGTGAGGATGCCGGTGACGCGATGGCGGGTGGTCTGCGCCTTGCTGGAGACGATGCTGATCTTCTGCCCGATGAGGCGGTTGAGCAGGGTCGACTTGCCGACGTTGGGGCGGCCGACGATGGCGACGAAGCCGGCGCGAAAGCCGGCACCGCCCGGTTGATCGGCGGCAGGAGGGGTGTTGGTCGCGTCGCTCATTTCTTTCTCACTGCGGCGAGCGCGAGCTCGGCCGACTGTTGTTCGGCGATCCGCCGGCTGGGACCGCGGGCCAGCGTACGAACGCCGAGTTTGGGAATCTCGCAGGCGACCTCGAACTCCTGCGCATGGGCTTCGCCGAGCACCTGCACCATGGTGTAGGTAGGCACCGGCATGCGGCGCGCCTGCAGCCATTCCTGCAACGCGGTCTTGGCGTCCTTGCTGGGTTTTTCCGGGTCGACCTCGGCCAGCAGCGACCGGTAAAGGCCATCGATCACGCCCTGAGCCGCCCCGAAACCGGCGTCGAGGAAGACCGCGGCGAACACGGCCTCGAGCGCGTCGGCGAGAATGGACGGCCGCCGGTTACCCCCGGACTTGAGCTCACCCTCGCCCAGGCGCAGGCAATCCCCAAGTTCGAGTTCGAGTGCGATACGGTGCAGCGCGTCCTGGCGCACCAGCGAAGCACGCACGCGCGACAGCTCCCCCTCGCGCAGTTCGCCGAAGCGCTCGAAGAGCGTGATTGCGGTCACGCAGTTGAGGATCGAGTCACCAAGGAACTCAAAGCGTTCGTTGTTCGGCTGACCGAAGCTGCGATGGGTCAGCGCCTCCTGCAGCAGGCGGGGATCGGTAAAGACGTGGCCGAGCCGAGCCTGGAGTCGTTCCAGCGTCATCGGATCAGCGCTGCTCGCTGCTCGGATGCAGGTCGATCGAAAGACTCACGTTGGCGACCAGGGGCACCTTGCGGGTGTACTGGACGTCGATCACCGTGCGCTGACCGCTGCGGTCGATTGCGAGATCCGTGCCCCTCACGCTGCTCACGTCGTCGATCTGCCCACGGCGATCGAAGCTGCGGCGCAGCTCGACCGGGGTCATGCCCTTGTCTGCCTCGTCCGCGAGGATGACGACGATACGCTTGATCGCCAGATACTCGTGCACCACCGGCACCATGCGGAACGCGACCACCAGCAGGAAGGCTGCCAGCGCGCCCGTGACGAGCACGCCGAGCAGGGTCAGTCCACGTTGCGAATGCTTGTTCATGCGCTGTCTCCGAATCTTCAGTCGAAGCCGCCGATCCGCTTCATGTCGCCGAAATTGAACCAGATGAAGAACGCACGCCCGACGATGTTGGCGTCGGGCACGAAGCCCCACACCCGGCTGTCGCTGCTCGCGTCACGGTTGTCGCCGAGGACGAAGTAATGGCCTTGCGGCACGGTGCAGCGCACTCCCGCGTGCGTGTAGGTGCAGTGCTCGCGACCAGGGAAGTTCAGCACTTGCGGCACGAAGGCCGGGGCGTCGCGTTCAATCAGCACCGAATGCTCGACCTTGCCCAGATTCTCGACGTACTTCGGCGAGTAGTACAGGCGGTCCGGATGCAGATAGGACCCGTCCTCGCGGGTCGGCACCGCCTCACCGTTGATCGTCAGGCGCTTGTCGATGTATTCGACGCGGTCGCCGGGCAGACCGACCACGCGCTTGATGTAGTCCATCGACGGGTCGGCCGGATAGCGGAACACCATCACGTCGCCGCGCTGCGGATCGTTCACATCGACGATCTTCTGGTTGATGACCGGCAGGCGGATGCCATAGGTCCATTTGTTGACCAGGATGAAGTCGCCCACCAGCAGGGTCGGGATCATTGACCCCGAAGGAATCTTGAACGGCTCGACCACGAAGGAGCGCAGGCCGAACACGATCAGGATCACCGGGAAGAAGCTCGCGCCGTACTCGACCCACCACGGATCGGGCGCGCCGGCTGGGCGCAGCTTGCGCGCGTGAACGCGATCGAAGAACCACAGTACGCCGGTGGCAATCAGCAGCAGGAACAGGATCAGGGCGAAATTCATGCGGTTTCCGTCTTGGACCGGCCGACGCGATGTCGGTCGGCAGTTTCGATCACTTGCCTTCGTCGGTGCGCAGCACGGCGAGGAAGGCCTCCTGCGGGATCTCGACGTTGCCGACCTGCTTCATGCGCTTCTTGCCTTCCTTCTGCTTCTCGAGGAGTTTCTTCTTGCGGCTGATGTCGCCGCCGTAGCACTTGGCGAGCACGTTCTTGCGCAGCGCCTTGATGGTCTCGCGGGCGATGATGTGCGCACCGATCGCCGCCTGCACCGCCACGTCGAACATCTGGCGCGGGATCAGGCCGCGCAGCTTGCTCGCAAGCTCGCGGCCGCGGTACTGCGCGCTGGCGCGGTGCACGATCACCGATAGCGCATCGACCTTCTCGCCACCCACCATCAGGTCGAGCTTGACCAGGTCGGCCGTGCGGTATTCCTTGAATTCGTAATCGAGCGACGCATAGCCGCGCGATACCGACTTGAGCTTGTCGAAGAAGTCCATCACGACCTCGTTCATCGGCATCTCATAGATCAACTGTACCTGGCGGCCGTGGTAACGCATGTCGATCTGGTTGCCACGCTTCTGGTTGCACAGCGTGATCACCGGGCCGACGTAGTCCTGCGGCAGGAAGATGGTCGCGGTGATGATCGGCTCGCGGATCTCCTGGTACTTGCCGGGCTCGGGCAGCTTGGCCGGATTCTCGATGCGGATGACCGAGTTGTCGTTCAGCACCACCTCATAGACCACCGTTGGCGCAGTGGTGATGAGGTCCATGTCGAACTCGCGCTCCAGGCGCTCCTGCACGATGTCCATGTGCAGCAGGCCAAGGAAGCCGCAGCGGAAGCCGAAGCCGAGCGCCTGCGAGACCTCGGGCTCGAAGCGCAGCGAGGAGTCGTTCAGGCGCAGCTTCTCGAGCGAGTCGCGCAACTGGTCGTACTCGGACGACTCCACCGGATACAGGCCGGCGAACACCTGCGGCTTGATCTCCTTGAAACCGGGCAGCGCTGCGGCTGCAGGCCGGTTGGCCAGGGTCACCGTGTCGCCCACCTTGGCCGCTTCGATCTCCTTGATGCCGGCGATGATGAAGCCCACCTCTCCCGCACGCAGTTGCTCGCGCGCCACCGAGCGCGGGGTGAACACGCCCACCTGATCGCACGGATACTGCAGACCGTTCGACATCAGCAGGATGCGGTCCTTGGGCTTGAGCACCCCGTCGACCACGCGCACCAGCATGACGACGCCGACGTAGTTGTCGAACCAAGAGTCGATGATGAGCGCCTTCAGCGGCCCTTCCGGCTCGCCCTTCGGCTGCGGGATGCGGGCGACGATCGCCTCGAGCACGTCTTCCACGCCGAGGCCGGTCTTGGCCGAGCACAGGATGGCCTCGGAGGCATCGACGCCGATCACGTCCTCGATCTCGCTGCGTGCGTTCTCGGGGTCGGCCGCCGGCAGGTCGATCTTGTTCAACACCGGCACCACCTCGACGTCGAGATCGAGCGCGGTGTAACAGTTGGCCACCGTCTGCGCCTCGACCCCCTGCGAGGCGTCGACCACCAGCAGCGCGCCCTCGCAGGCGGCGAGCGAGCGGCTGACCTCGTAGGAGAAGTCGACGTGCCCCGGAGTGTCGATCAGGTTCAGGTTGTAGACCTGTCCGTCCCTGGCCTTGTAGTGCAGGGCCGCGGTCTGTGCCTTGATCGTGATGCCGCGCTCGCGCTCGATGTCCATCGAGTCGAGCACCTGTTCCTCCATCTCGCGCTCGGACAGGCCGCCGCAGAAGTGGATAAGTCGGTCGGCCAGGGTCGATTTACCGTGGTCGATGTGGGCGATGATGGAGAAGTTTCGGATGTGCTTCATTTGAAACGAAAAAGGTGCCTTGCAGCACCCGTTTCGGAAAGGATTCGGTAGGTGGCTGGCCGGGTTCGGTCGACCTCGTCAAGCCGGCGATTCTAGCGGAAAACCGCTACAATAAGCGCGCACCGCGCCCTCGTCGAGGTGGTAGTGGCAGATCTCGTGGTCGCCATGGAGCAACACCGGTACCCATTCGCCCCAGCGTTCCTCAAGGTCCGGGTGCAGATCGACGTCGATGACCTCGATCTGCCAGCACGCCTCGGCAGCGATTGGCTCCAGCGCGGCAATGAGGTCATGGCACAGATGGCACCACTCCCGGCTCATCACGGTGAAACGCCGGCCGGCGTCGGCGCTGTTCATCTTTCGGCGCGCAGGCTGACGTAGGACGTGGCCTGCGCACGTGCGACCAGCAGGGTCACCTGCTGCGCGGGCGCGAGTGCGGCGGCCAGGCCCTCGAAATCTTCCAGGCGGTCGAGCTTGACCTGGCGCCCACCAGCGACCAGCGCGAGCACCACATCGCCGGGCACGATCTCCGAGCGCGCGGCCGCGCCGACCACGCGCTGCACGACCAGCCCGTGGGTAATGTTCCGCTCGCGGCGCTGCTGCGCGGTCGGCGCCGCCAGTTCGAGCCCGAGCCGATTGCTCGCGCCCGCGGCCCCGGATACTGCGTCTTGTACAGGTTCTTCCTCCGGATCACGCCACTCGCCCACCGCCACCGTCAACGCGCGCGGCGCCCCGTCGCGGAAAATATCGACAGCCACCTTGCTGCCGGGCTGGGCCGCGGCGACGATGCGCGGCAGATCGGCCGAGTTCTCCACGCTGCGACCGTTGAAGCGCACGATCACGTCGCCCTGCTCCACACCGCCGATCGCCGCCGGGCTATTGGCCTCGACGCTGCTCACGAGTGCACCGGCCGCACGCGGCAGACCGAAGCTGTCGGCGAGGTCGCGGGTGATTTCCTGGATCGCCACGCCGATGCGCCCGCGCTCCACCCTGCCCTTGGTACGCAACTGCTGCTGCACGTCCATGGCGACATCGATCGGGATCGCGAACGACAGCCCCATGAAGCCACCGGTGCGGCTGTAGATCTGCGAGTTGATGCCGATCACCTCGCCACGAAGATTGAACAGCGGCCCGCCCGAGTTGCCCGGGTTGATCGCCACGTCGGTCTGGATGAAGGGCACGAAATTTTCGTCGGGCAGGCTGCGACCCTTGGCACTGACGATGCCCGCGGTGACCGATTGCTCGAACCCGAACGGCGAACCGATCGCCAGCACCCACTCGCCGACCGACAAGGCCTCGGGATCGCCGAGCACCACATGCGGCAGGCTGCTCGCCTCAATGCGGATCAGCGCAACGTCGCTGCGCGCATCGGCACCGATCACGGTGGCGTCGAACTCACGCTTGTCGGCGAGGCGCACCATGATGCGTTCGGCCTCCTCGACGACGTGGGCGTTGGTGAGGATGTAGCCGTCGGGACTGATGATGAAGCCCGAGCCGAGCGACTTGTCGTCCGGTTCCGCGCCAGGGTAATCGGGCATGCGCGGCACGAACCGGCGGAAGAAATCGAACATCGGGTCCGACTCGTCGAGTTCGGGCTGTCGGAACGGCTGTTTTTGCGGCGGCGGACGGACCTGGGTCGCACTGATATTGACCACTGCCGCCCCCTGGCTTGCCACCAGGCGCGTGAAATCTGGCAAGGCCTGCAATTCGGCGGCGCGCGTCAAAGACCCAGCCAGCATGAGCGCGACGAAGCCGGACCACAGGGCGAACAGATAAATTCTGCTCGAGGCGGAGCGAGCGCTGTGCGCGGGGATCATTGCAGGACCTGCAACCGCCTGCTGCAATCGCCCTCGGGCGCGAGTTCCATGTGCAGGCGCTGACGCCACGCACGGCTGCGCGGCAACACGCGATTGATGCCCCACGCCAGCGCTAGCCCGGCAACACCGCCGCCCAACGCGAACGCATCTCCATGCGTCGGCGCCCCGACCATGCTGCCGAGCGCAGCGCCGGTCACGAGCAGGAATGTCGCCAGCCCGTAGCTGACCAGCGCCGCACGCAAGGGCGCACCGTCGGGGATGCTGATCACCACCGTGTCACCGGCCGCGAAGCGCTCGTCGACCGGCAGCACGAACTCCCCCTGCGTCATGCCGAAGATCTGGCCGATCTGCACCGAGCCGCAGCCACCGGGTTCGTCGCAGCGCCCGCAGCCACCCTGCTTGCCTGTGGGCACGAGCCAGGCCTGACCGTTTTCGACTCGCAGGATCCGCGCTCGCGCTTCCATCATCGCGTCACCGCCTTGATGCCATCGCCGATCCGGCGCACGGCGGCCTCGGGTGCCTCGCCGAGCGCAGTCACCAAATGGGCGCCGACCGCACGCTTGTAAATGTTGATCGCCCCGTTCGATACCGCCCCGAGTCCCGTCCGAGCGCCATCTCCGACCGGTTCGACGAACACCGAGATCGCCGCGAGGCCGTCGCTGAACACCATGTGCACCGCTTCGCCGCGGTCGCGCCCAAGCGGACGCTTGACGACCGAGGTCAGGCTGTAGCCGGGCACGGCGGGGTCGAGCAGCCACCCCACCGAATCGAGCGCCACCGAGTTGCCCCGCGCATTGACGACTCTCCAGCCCTCGCCCATTTCGAAGCGCGACTCGAGCAGGGCCCCGTCCACCTCGCCGCCGATGCGCACATCGCTGAAACTGAACTGCTCGATCACCCCACCGTGCTGATCCACCGTACGCGACTTGAGCAACAAGCCGGAATGAACCTCCGCCCACAGGATGTGGCCGTAGCGCAAATCGTCCTTCGGCTCGAGCACCAGGGACTGCGCCTCAAACCCGGCCACGCGACCCATGTCGCCCTTGCGGACACGGTAGTTCTCGGCCAAACCAGTCAGCGACACCGGCACACGCGCAGGAAACGCCCGCCGCCCCTGCGTCTCATCGATGATCACCGTGCGTTCGTCGGGCAGCACACAGCGCACCTCCGTGCCACGGCGGATGATCTCGCGCGGACTGCCGTCGAGCACTTCCAGCCGTTCGTACTCCCCACCCGCATCGACACGGTGCGCAATGCGTGAGGTCTCGACGTGCGCGCCGGACTGATACATGAACGTCCCGACGTAATTGAGCTGCTGCCCGGCGGTGGAAATCCGTCCCAGCCAGGACAAAGGATCGGTCGGGTGCTCTGCAAGCGCCGGCGCCTGCGCCAGGAAGGCACACAGCCCCAGCACGGCGAAGAACAACCTCATCGGTCCGCACCCTCGCTCGTATCGGCCACCGTGCGGATGTATTGCACGCCGGCCGGCATGGGGCCGCCGCGCGACAGCCCCTGGTGCGCCAGCAGATACTCGCGCATCGGGTCCGCAGCCGGCGCGGCGGCCGGGCGGACGCCGGCAGCATTCACCAACTGGACCTGCGCACTGCCGGCGGCAAGTTGCGGCGCCGGCGCTTCCTGGCGATACAGGCTCGCTGCGACCAAGCCCACTGCAGCCACCCCCATCACCGAGGCTGCAATCGGCAGCAGGCGTTGCGCCAGACCTCGTTGCGTCGCACCGGATGGCGCGCTGCGCGGCGTGAGCACAGTCGGCTCACCATCCAGTCCGGCCATCACACGTGCGACGAAATCGGGCGACCCCGCGCGGTCGCCGCGCAGCGTGTCGCCGATCATGCAGTACGTCCCCCATTGCGCGCGCAACGAACTATCACGCCGCATCGCATCGAAGACGCTTCGCATGCACTGATCGTCGAGGTCTCCGTCGAGCAGCGCCGACACTTTGTCCTTCATGCTTGCACCTACCAACGTTTGTCCGGGGCCGTATCGAGCAGGGGCCGCAGACGTTCTGCTATCGATTCACGCGCACGGAAGATCCGCGAGCGCACCGTGCCTATCGGGCATTCCATGATGCCGGCGATCTCCTCGTAGCTGAGCCCTTCGAGCTCGCGCAACATGATCGCCGTCCTCAGTTCCTCCGGCAGAGCGGCCATCGCATTCTCGACGGTTTCCCCAATCTGACGCGTCATCAGCAGCCGTTCGGGCGTGTTGATGTCGCGCAGCTGATCGCCGTCCTCGAAGGTTTCCGCCTCCTCGGAGTCGAAACTCGTCGAAGTCGGTGCCCTGCGCCCTTGCGAGACGAGGTAATTCTTTGCCGTGTTGATGCCAATGCGATAAAGCCAGGTGTAAAACGCACTGTCACCCCGGAACGAGCCCAGCGCTCGATAAGCCTTGATGAAGGTCTCTTGCGCAACGTCCTCGACTTCTGCCGGGTCGCGGATCAACCGCGATAGCAGCCGATTCAGCTTGCGCTGGTACTTGGATACCAGCAGCCCGAATGCCTGCTTGTCGCCGCGTTGGACACGCTCGACGAGTTGCTGATCGAGTTCCCGATCGCTCATGTGATCCTGTTGACTCCGGGAGTGCGGAATAAATGAAGTTCCCGGATTATAAGCGACCGGCCTGCGCCTTCAGCACAAATCGAATACAACGAAACAGACACGGGGCACCGCAAATAGTTCAGAGACCTTCCCCGCCCATCGCGCACGAATGCGCTCGCCACCTGCGCTTGCGGTCTTGGGCACCTGTCACCACATGCTATATTTGTTCTCCTGCAAAATCTGCCCGAGCGACATCTTGCTGAAACAGTACGACGTACTCATCCTTGGCAGCGGCACCGCCGGCCAATCGATCGCGCTCCGGCTCGCCGACCGCCTTCGCGTTGCACTCGTGACCAAGCGCGAACTGGCAGACAGCGCCAGCAACTGGGCGCAGGGCGGCATCGCCGCGGTGCTCGACAACGCCGACAGCATCGAAGCGCACATCCAGGACACCTTTGTCGCCGGCGCGGGTCTGTGCAATCCTGAATCGACCCGTTTCGTGGTCGAGAACGGCAAGCGTGCGATCGAGTGGCTGATTGACCGCGGCGTCCCATTCACCCGCGAGGCCGACTCTCAACTCGGTTATCACCTCACCCGCGAGGGCGGCCACTCGCACCGTCGCATCATCCACGCCGCCGACGCAACCGGTGCAGCGGTGCAGGCCACGCTCGGCGATCATGTACGTCGACATCCGAACATCGACATCTACGAGCACCACATCGCGATCGACCTGATCACCGGCGACAAGGTCGGCGAGCACGGTGCCGGCTGCCTCGGCGCCTACGTGCTCAACATCGAGTCGGAACAGGTTGTCACCTTCGCCGCGCCCAACACCGTGCTGGCCACAGGCGGCACCGGCAAGGTGTACTTGTATACAACCAACCCCGATGTGGCGACCGGTGACGGCGTGGCGATGGCCTGGCGCGCCGGCTGTCGGGTTGCCAACATGGAATTCATCCAGTTCCACCCCACCTGCCTGTACCACCCCCAGGCAAAATCCTTCCTGATCTCCGAGGCGGTGCGCGGCGAAGGTGGACTGCTCAAGCTGCCCGACGGCAGCCGCTTCATGCCCGAGCACGATCCACGCGAAGAACTCGCGCCGCGCGACATCGTGGCAAGAGCGATCGACTTCGAGATGAAGAAACGCGGCATCGACTGCGTCTACCTCGACATCAGCCACAAGCCCGCCGACTGGCTGCGCGGCCATTTCCCAAACATCCACGCACGCTGCCTCGAGTTGGGCATCGACATCACCAGGGAACCGATCCCGGTAGTGCCCGCCGCACACTACTCCTGCGGTGGCATCGTCACCGATCTTGCCGCGCGCACTGATGTACCCGGCCTCTACTCGGTCGGTGAATCCGCGTGTACGGGCCTGCACGGCGCCAATCGCCTGGCGAGCAACTCCTTGCTCGAATGCCTGGTGTTCGGCGAGGCGGCAGCCAATGACATCCTGTCCAAGCCCCATCAGCCCGCGCCGGTGTTGCCGGCCTGGGACGAAAGCCGCGTCACCGATGCCGACGAGGAAGTGGTGATCTCGCACAACTGGGCGGAACTGCGTCGCTTCATGTGGGACTACGTCGGCATCGTGCGCACCAACAAGCGCCTGCGCCGTGCGCAGCACCGCATTCGTCTGCTCTCGAGGGAGATCCATGAGTTTTACTCGAATTTCCGCGTCAGCAACGACTTGATCGAGCTGCGCAACCTGGTAACCACCGCCGACCTGATCGTGCGCTGCGCGCTCAAGCGCAAGGAAAGCCGCGGCCTGCACCACTCGAGCGACTATCCTGAAACCCTGGCGCGCGCACGCGACACGATTCTGCGTCCTCCACCGGCGAAGCCGCGCCGGAACGCGTGAGCGATAGCCCGGGGCGATCCGGGCGCGGTGAAGCCGACGTTCCGGTTCCCCCGGGCGCTACGCAGACCGTTCGGGGGAGCGGCATGTGCGCGAAATTGTAGCCTCCTCGCAACCGACGCCCGAAAGGCGCTCGACGCAAACCGCAGTCAGGCTGGGTCGGCAGGCCCGCGCGTGCGCCCGCCACGATGCAGCAACCAGGCGCGCAAAAGTCGAAAACCGTCTCGGCCAAGGTTGTCGGACACCAGCATCAGTGCCATGCCGCGCCGGCGCAAGAGCGTTTCAGCGACAGCAAGCGGCCTCACCGCGAACCACACCGCGCCCGACAGCACCACCTGCGAACCTGGTTGCACGTTGAACAGACCATCCAGGGGTCCGCCCTCCCGGCGCAGCTCGAGTGTGCCATCCTCCTCCAGCCACATCGTGCACCCACGAAGTCGCCGCTGACCCTGCAGGCCATGCGCAAGCGATACGACCAGCAGCGCCCAGCCGAGGGCAGCGAACAGCCAATCCCCCGCGCCACCGGCGTGAGGCACGAAAGCGTGTACATGAAAAAGCGCCAGTGCAGCCGCAAGATGAGCGACCAGCACTGACGCCATGATCATTGACGAGGGCTGCAGCCTCAGTTCGACGGGGAACCGCATGCCGCAGCTATGCCAATCGATCGCTACACGCGACGGAAAACCAGCGTACCGTTAGTGCCGCCGAAGCCGAAGTTGTTCTTCATCGCCACGTCGATCTTCATTTCACGGGCGACGTTGGCGCAATAGTCCAGATCGCACTCGGGGTCCTGCTCAAAGATGTTGATCGTCGGCGGGGAGATCTGGTTGTACACCGCAAGCACAGAAAACACCGACTCCAGGCCGCCCGCGCCGCCCAGCAGGTGACCGGTCATCGACTTGGTCGAATTTACCACCAGCTTCCTCGCGGTATCGACACCGAAGGCGAGCTTGATCGCATCGGTCTCGTTCTTGTCGCCGAGCGGAGTCGAGGTACCGTGCGCGTTGAGATACTGCACCTCCTCACCGTTGATGCCGGCATCCTTCATCGCGCTGACCATGCTGCGACGCGGACCATCGGTGTCGGGCGCAGTCATGTGATAGGCGTCGCCGCTCATGCCGAAGCCGGCAACCTCGGCGTAAATTTTCGCACCGCGGCGCTTCGCGTGCTCATATTCCTCGAGCACCATCACACCGGCGCCTTCGCCGAGCACAAAGCCATCGCGATCCTTGTCCCATGGACGACTGGCGGTTGCCGGATCATCGTTGCGGGTGGACAAGGCCTTGGCGGATGCGAAGCCGCCGATGGCGAGGTTGGTCACCGTCGACTCCGAACCGCCACACACCATCACGTCGGCATCACCATAGCCGATCATGCGCGCACTCATGCCAATCGCATGCAAGCCGGTCGTACACGCTGTGACCACCGCCAGGTTGGGCCCTTTCATCCCGAACATGATCGACAGGTTGCCCGAGATCATGTTGATGATGGTGCCCGGAATGAAGAAAGGCGAAATCTTGCGCGGACCACCGCCAAGAAAATCGTTGTGGGTTTCCTCGATCATCGGCAGGCCACCGATGCCCGAGCCGATGTTGATGCCGATGCGATCGGCGTTGGCATCGGTGACTTCGATGCCGGAGTCGCGGATGGCCTGAATGCCGGCTGCCATGCCGTAATGGATGAACACATCCATGCGGCGCGCCTCCTTGGCGGACAGGTAGGCCGACACGTCGAAACCCTTCACCTCGCCGGCGATGCGGGAGGCGAAATTGCTGGCGTCGAAGCGGGTGATCGGGCCGATGCCGCTCTTGCCAGCAACCAGATTTGCCCACGCTTCGGAAACAGTATTGCCGACCGGCGAGATCACGCCCAGACCGGTGACCACGACTCTACGACGCGACACAGGCAACTCCGTTGAAATCGTTTGGGAGAACTGAACCCGTCCGGCCACCGCAGTGATCTGCGGGACCCGGACAGGGCGCGCAGTAACAGCGCGCGAATGCTTACTTCTTGAGGTGGGCGTTGACGTAGTCGATCGCCTGCTGGACGGTGGTGATCTTCTCGGCTTCTTCGTCCGGGATCTCGCACTCGAACTCTTCTTCCAGCGCCATGACCAGTTCCACGGTGTCCAGCGAATCCGCGCCCAGATCATCGACGAACGAAGACTCGGTCTTGATCTCCGATTCGTTCACGCCAAGTTGCTCAGCGACGATCTTCTTGACGCGCTGTTCGATGTTCTCCATGAACCAACTCCTTCCTGAGGGTGACAGGTGAATGTAAAAAGCCGGCGTATTCTACCAAAACGCCGCGGAACCGCTATCCTGACGCGAGTCAGGACATGTACATGCCACCGTTCACGTGCAGGGTGGTGCCCGTCACGTAAGCAGCAGCAGGGGATGCGAGGAACGCCACGGCGCCGGCGATTTCTTCCGGACGGCCGAGTCGACCCAGCGCGATGTTGCCGAGCAGGGCGTCGCGTGCCGCATCGGGCAACGCGCGCGTCATGTCGGTGTCGATGAAACCGGGCGCCACGCAGTTAACGGTGATGTTGCGGCTACCGAGCTCACGCGCCAGCGCGCGCGTCATCCCGGCTACGCCCGCTTTGGCTGCCGCGTAATTGGCCTGGCCCGGGTTGCCGGAGCTCGCGACCACCGAGGTGATGTTGATGATGCGGCCAGCACGCCCCTTCATCATGCCGCGCATGACCAGCTTGCACATGCGGAAGACGGCGCGCAGATTGGTGTCGATCACGGCATCCCACTCCTCGTCCTTCATGCGCAGGGCAAGGTTGTCGCGAGTGATGCCGGCGTTGTTCACCAGGATGCCGATGGCGCCGAATTGCTTCTCGACCTCTCCGGCGAGTGCCTCGCAGGCAGCCGCGTCAGTGACGTCCAGCGCCCTGCCCTCGCCCTTGATGCCGGCCTCGGCCAGCGCCTTGCCGATGTCGGCCGCACCCGATTCCGAGGTGGCGGTGCCGACCACGGTCGCACCGAGCCGGCCGAGTTCGAGCGCCACCGCACGGCCGATGCCGCGCGACGCACCAGTGACCAGAGCGATCTGCCCGCCGAGCGAAAAACTCATCGTAATTACCTCACCGCCGCAATGGCTTGTTCGAGACTCGCCGCATCGTGCGCCGAGCCACCTTCGACGTCCTTGGCGATGCGTTTGGTCATGCCTGCCAGAACCTTGCCCGGACCGCATTCGATCACGTGGCTCAAGCCGCAGCCGGCCATCGCCTGCACCAGCTCGATCCAGCGCACAGGAGAATACGCCTGACGCACCAAGGCATCGCGGATTTTTTCCGGCTCATCGTACACCGCGACGTCGACGTTATTGATGACGTCGATCTTCGGCGTGCCGATCGTAACGCCGGCGAGGCGCTCGGCCAGCCGCTCCGCGGCCGGACGCATCAGCGCGCAGTGAAAAGGCGCCGACACCGGCAGCAGCACGGCGCGTTTAGCCCCCCTGGCCTTGGCGATCTCACTCGCGCGCTCGACCGCTGCCCTGGCGCCGGCGATCACGATCTGACCGGGCGCATTCACGTTGGCGGCCTCGACCACCTGGCCCTGCGCCGCTTCCGCACAGGCCTCGCGCACCGCGTCGGCCTCCAGTCCCATCACGGCAGCCATCGCGCCCTCGCCGGCCGGCACGGCCTCCTGCATCGCCTGGGCGCGAAAGCGCACCAGCGGCACCGCATCCGTGAACGCCATCGCCTCCGCAGCGACGAGCGCCGAATATTCGCCCAGGCTGTGGCCGGCGACCATCGCCGGCTTTGCGCCGCCGGCAGCGCGCCAGGCGCGCCACGCCGCGACACCGGCGGTGAGCATCAGTGGCTGAGTATTGACGGTCAGCGCCAGGCGCTCGGCCGGGCCGTCGCACACCATCGCCCACAAGTCCTCTCCGAGCGCCTCAGACGCCTCGGCGAAGGTGTCACGGATCACGGACGATTCGCCGTAGGCTGCCATCATGCCGACCGCCTGCGAACCCTGGCCGGGAAAAACCAGCGCAAAAGCCATGCTGCTCTCCGCTTTCAGTAAATGAAGGATGTCAGAACTCGATCAGGGCCGCGCCCCAGGTGAAGCCGCCGCCCACCCCTTCGATCACGATGCGATGCCCCGGGCGCAGCAGGCCAGAGTGCACCGCCTCGTCGAGGGCGAGCGGAATCGACGCCGCCGAGGTGTTGCCGTGGTGGTCGAGCGTTGTGATCACGCGCTCCATCGGCACCCCGAGCCGCTTCGCGGTAGCCTGGATGATGCGGATGTTGGCCTGATGCGGGATCAGCCAGTCGATGCTGACAGCCTCGACACCGGCCTGGTCGAGCACCTCTTTGGCGACATCGCCGAGGACCTTGACCGCAAACTTGAATACCGCCTGCCCATCCATGCGCAGGAAAGGATCGCCGATCACCTGACCGGAAGCGACGCCACCAGGCACGCACAGGATCGGGTGGTGGCTGCCGTCGGCGTGCAGTGCGCTGGCGAGGATGCCCGGGCGCTCGGACGCCTCGAGCACGACCGCACCCGCGCCATCGCCGAACAACACGCAGGTCGCCCGATCGGACCAGTCGAGGATGCGCGAGAACACCTCGGCACCAATCACCAGCGCGCGCTTGTGACTGCCGCTGCGAATGAACTTCTCGGCAACGCTGAGCGCATACACGAAACCGCTGCATACCGCCTGCACGTCGAAGGCGGCACCACCGTTGCGGATACCGAGCTTGGACTGCACGAGCGCCGCGGTGCTCGGGAAGATGTAGTCGGGCGTGGACGTGGCGACGATGATGAGATCGATGTCCTCGGGCTCACAGCCTGCGGCCTTGATTGCGCGCTCGGCGGCGAGCTTGGCAAGGTCGCTCGCCCCGGTATCGGCGGCGGCGAGATGTCGACTGCGAATGCCCGAGCGACTGATGATCCACTCGTCCGAGGTATCGATACCGCGCGCGACGAGATCGTCATTGCTCACCGGCGCGCCCGGCAGATAGCTGCCGGTGCCGACAATCCGTGCGTAGATCATGCCTTCACCTCATTCATGCTCGCCATTCGTTCGGTAATCCGCTCGATAAGCCGGTTCGAGGCCGCCTCGGCAGCACGCGAGAGCGCATTGCCGAAGGCGAGCACGTCAGCCGAGCCGTGGCTCTTGAGCACCACCCCGCGCAGGCCGAGCAGTGGCGCGCCGTTGTAGAGCCTGTGATCGACCCGCTTCTTGAAACGATTGATCACCGGCATCGCCACCACCGCAATCAAGCGGGTGAGCAGCGTACGCTTGAACTCCTGCTTCAGGAAGACGCCGATCATCTGCGCCAGGCCCTCGGAAGTCTTCAGCGCCACGTTGCCGACGAAGCCGTCGCAGACGACGACGTCGACCGTACCCTCGTAGATGTCGTTACCCTCGACATTGCCCTGGAAGTTGAGCCCGCTGTTGCGCAGCAGCTCACCAGCCTCCTTGACCACGTCGTTGCCCTTGATGACTTCCTCGCCGATGTTGAGCAGGCCGACGGTGGGCCGCTCCTTGTGCTCGATCGCCGCCACCAGCATCGCGCCCATCACGCCGAACTGGAGCAGGTGCTGGGCGCTGCAATCGACGTTCGCGCCGAGATCGAGAACGTAGGTGTGACCCTTCTGCGAGGGCAGCACGGTGGCGATCGCCGGCCGGTCGATACCGGGCAGGGTCTTGAGGACGAAGCGCGAGATTGCCATCAGCGCACCGGTATTGCCGGCCGAGACCGCAGCATCCGCCTCACCCGCCTTGACGAGGTCGATCGCGACCCGCATTGACGAGTCTTTCTTGTTGCGCATGGCAATCGCAGGCGGATCGTCCATGGCCACCACCTCGGAAGCAGCGCGCAGCCGCAGCCGCTCACCGAATTCGGTCGCCACTTTGGCAAGCAGAGGGCGAATTGCCTCCTCCCGCCCGACGAGGATGGCATTGGCCTGGGGATGGCTGCGCAGAAACGCCAGCGCGGCTGGCACGGTCACGACCGGACCGTGATCGCCACCCATGCAGTCGATCGCAATGGTGACACCCATCGGCATCTCGCGTGATTACAGGTTTTTCGGGCCGGAAAAAAGGCGGCGTCGGCGCAACGCGCCCGACGCCGCCCTCCAGAATTCAGGCAGCAGAATTACTCGCCCTTGCCTTTGGCGACCTTCTTGCCACGATAGAAGCCGCTCGGGCTGATGTGGTGGCGGAGGTGGGTCTCGCCGGTAGTCGGCTCGACGGCCAGCGCCGGGCCGGTGAGGAAGTCGTGCGCACGATGCATGCCACGCTTGGACGGGGACTTCTTGTTCTGTTGAACGGCCATGGATAAGACTCCTAAAACAATGATCGCGCCTATTTCGCGCTGTGACTGCCTCGCAGCGACGCAAGCGCAGCGAAAGGCGATTCTTTCGACGCACCGCCCGCGGGTTTCGGTGCATCACAAACCTGGTGTCGCGGGGCGATCGGCAGCGCGAGCAGGATCTCGTCCTCGACCAGCGCCGACACGTCGAGCTCGCCATCGAGCTCGATCGCATCGACAGCGTCGTTCTCGAGCTCGTCCTCGGGGATCTGCTGTCCCGAACGCACCGGATGCATCTGCGTGCCGATTTTCACCGGCCATGCCAGAGACCCCAGGCAGCGCTGACAGCAAAGCTGCAGCTCACCCGCCACTTCAAGCCGAAGCCGCGGCTCCGGCCCTTCAGCCCCGTCGACCATCGCCCCCTCGATCCGCCAGGCAACTTCCCCTACGGACGTCGCAAGCGCATCGGACAGGCGCAACAAATTTGCAGCGGCACTGACGCCCTCGAGCGAACGCGCCTCTGCGGCAAAACGGAACGGGTCGGAAATGATCCTCGACGGATCGCCATGTTGCGACATAAGCCGTGCATGATAATATTTTTGAAGATCACCTGTAAAGGCAAACCGATCGCATGACGCATCACGGGCATAGGCTCGCGCCTTGTGCCGCGCCTGCAGATTCGCAGGCACGCCGCACCACACCCCGGGAGCGGCCCACGCCGCCAACCCTCTGGCGACCCTCACCCCGAACCCCCACCCCCTCCAGCACCGATGAAGATCGTCCTCGCCTCCACCTCCACCTACCGCAGGCTGCTGCTCGAGCGCCTGCAGCTGCCGTTCGAGACCGATCGCCCCGAGACCGATGAGACCGCGCTTGCCGGCGAGACGCCGTCCGCCACCGCCGAACGCCTGGCGCTCGACAAGGCGCGCGCGGTGGCCACGCGCTGGCCCGATGCGCTGGTGATCGGATCCGACCAGGTCGCTCACCTCGGCGACGAGATCTTCGGCAAGCCCGGCACCGAAGCGCGCGCGATCGCGCAACTGCAGCGCATGCGCGGCCAGACCGTGGTGTTTCACACCGCGCTCGCGGTACTGAACACCCGCAGCGGTCGCGCCCAGGTCGCGGGCGTGCCGACCCGGGTGCGCTTTCGCGACCTGGACGATGACGCGATCCGCCGCTACGTCGAGCGCGAGCGCCCACTCGACTGCGCCGGCAGTGCCAAATCCGAAGGGCTCGGCATCGCGCTCCTCGAAGCGATGAGTGGCGACGACCCGACCGCACTGATCGGTCTGCCGCTGATCGCCTTGTCACGCATGCTGCGCGCGGAAGGGGTACAACTGCCGTGAGCGAAGCACAGCCGGCTGCACGCGGCACCCCCGGCGGCACGCTGTTCCTGGTCCCGGTCGCGCTCGGCGAGCACACGCCCTGGACGCAGTTCCTGCCCGCGCAGGTGCAGGCGATCGCCGCCGGCCTCCGTCATTTCGTGGTCGAGAACGCCCGCGCCGCACGCGCCCACCTCAAGCAGCTCGAGTATCCGCACCCGCTGCGCGAGACCGACATCCGCGAACTGCCAGGCGACGCGGCCGATGAGGCACTCGATGCCCTGCTCGCCCCCGCGCTCGCGGGCGCGGACATCGGCCTCATGTCGGACGCCGGGTGCCCTGCGGTGGCCGACCCCGGCGCCCGCCTGGTGGCCCGCGCGCATGCGCTCGGCGTGCGCGTCGCGCCGCTGGTGGGACCGTCGTCGATCCTGCTCGGACTGATGGGCTCCGGCCTCAACGGCCAAAGCTTCGCCTTCCACGGCTACCTGCCGGTCGGCGACAGCGAGCGTGACGCCGCGCTGCGCGCACTCGAGGACGAATCGCGCAAGCTCGGGCGCACCCAGGTCTTCATCGAGACGCCCTACCGCAACGAGCGCATGCTCGACGCCCTGCTGCGCGTACTCAAGCCGGAGTCCCGTATCTGCGTCGCGTGCGACCTCAACACCGGCGGCGAATACCTTCGCACCCTGCGCGTGCGCGAGTGGCGCAAGGCCGAGCGCCCCGCACTCGCCAGACGCCCAGCCCTGTTCCTGCTGCTCGCCTGAAGCCGCCTCGGCCGTCGCTCAGGCGTTGGCGAGCAGCCAGCTCGCCAGCTCGCGCGGCGTGTGCAGGCAGGCGAGCGGCGACTCGGCCTCGAGCGCCGCCAACGGATGCGCGCCGAAGGCCACTGCGAGCCCGGCAGTGCGCGCGTTCCTTGCCATCTGCAGGTCGTGGGTGGTGTCGCCGATCATCAGCGTGCGCTCCGGCGCTGCACCGAGCTCATCCATCAGCTCCTCCAGCATCGCCGGGTGCGGCTTCGAGAAGCACTCGTCGGCGCAGCGGGTGGCGTGGAAATAGCCCCCCAACCCGGTGTGGCCGAGCGCGCGGTCGAGGCCGATCCGGCTCTTGCCGGTCGCCACCGCGAGCAGATGACCGCGGGCAGCGAGCGCGGCGATCAATTCGGCGATGCCGTCGAAGAGGCTCAGCTCGTGATCCGAGGACAGGTAATGATGCCGATAGCGCTCGACCATGCGCGGGTAGGACGCCTCGTCGAGATCGGGCACCGCGTGACGCAGCGCGTCGCCCAGGCCAAGGCCGATCACGTAGCGCGCGCGCTCCTCGTGCAGCTCGGCAAGTCCGAGGTCGCGGGTGGCGGCCTGCATTGCGTGCACGATCGCGCCAGCCGAATCCATCAGGGTGCCGTCCCAGTCGAACACGATCAGGTCGAAACGCTCAGCCATGGCTTTTCTCCGCGGCGTCGAGCCGCTCGATGAAGGATCTCAGGTCGTCCGGCAGCGCCGACTCCAGGGCGAGCGCCTCGCCGGTGAGCGGATGCGCCAGGCGCAATTGCGCCGCATGCAGGAACATGCGTTTGAGCCCCTCGCCCTGAAGTCGCTTGTTGAGCGCGAAGTCGCCGTATTTGTCGTCGCCACAGAGCGGAAAGCCGAGGTGCGTGAGGTGCACGCGGATCTGATGCGTGCGCCCGGTCTTGAGTTCCACCTCGAGCAGGCTGAACTCACGCCAGTGCCTGACCAGACGCACGATGCTGTGCGCCGCCTTGCCCTCCTCCGCGACACGCACACGGCGCTCACCCTCGGCGGTCAGGTATTTGTGCAGCGGCGCCTTGACGTGCTGCAGCGGATTCGACCAACGCCCGGGCACGAGGGTCAGGTAGCGCTTCTCGATCCTGCCCTCGCGCAGCATGTCGTGCAGCACGGTGAGTGCCGAACGCTTCTTGGCCACGATCAGCAGGCCCGAGGTCTCGCGGTCGAGTCGATGCGCAAGCTCGAGCATGCGCAGTTCGGGACGCTGCACGCGCAACTGCTCGATCACGCCGTAGCTCACCCCGCTACCCCCATGCACTGCCTTGCCCGAGGGCTTGTCGATGATCAGCAGCGCGTCGTCCTCGAATACCACCGGCAGCGGCTTGCCGACCGGCGCGGGCGCCGAGTGCGTCGGCTCGGCAACACGAAGCGGCGGAATGCGCACCTCGTCGCCCACCTGCAGGCGGTAGGTCTGCTGCACACGGCGCCCGTTCACCCGCACCTCGCCGCTGCGCAGGATGCGATAGACGTGGCTCTTGGGCACGCCCTTGGCAATCCGCACCAGGAAATTGTCGATGCGCTGACCCGCCGCCGCATCGTCGATGCGTTCGTGGCGGACCGCGATCGCTTTGCCTTCAATCATCGTCATGAAATATACTTCTCGGCGGTTAACCGGTCGTGGCCAGCCAAGTGCGGTGCACCAAGTTCCTGCAGGTCGAAACATCTGCCCCGGAACAAGCACGCAGACTGCTGGCAATGAGCCCTGAAGAGCGCTCCCGGTTGACCCTTGCCCGCCATCCAAGGCCGAAAAGGCGCCGATGGTAACGCAAGCGATCCCCTTCGACATACCCATCCAGCCCTCGGGTTGGATTTTGACGCGCAAGCCACACACGCAGGATCAAATGCTTCGGCCACGCAGCCCACACGGCACGACAGGCGGGAGCAAGAGAATTTCGACCAGCCGACCCATCACAGCCCGACCAACCCACCGGATGACATCAGCAGTCCTACCCAATCGCTCCTGATCCCGGAAAGCGCGATGGTGCGCGCCGTTCGTCCTGCCCGTGTGTCTTTTCGCGGGAGAACGATCCAAATGAAGCGCATGCTTTTCAATGCGACGCAGGCCGAAGAACTGCGCGTCGCGATCGTGGACGGTCAGAAACTGATCGACCTCGATATCGAATCGGCCGCCAAGGAAGAACGCAAGAGCAACATCTACAAGGCGATCATCACCCGCATCGAGCCCAGCCTCGAAGCGGCGTTTGTCGACTACGGCGCCGAGCGCCACGGCTTCCTGCCGTTCAAGGAGATCTCGCGTTCGTACTTCCAGCCCGGCGTCGACGCCGGCAAGGCCTCCATCAAGGAAGCCCTGAAGGAAGGCCAGGAAATCATCGTTCAGGTCGAGAAGGATGAGCGCGGCAACAAGGGTGCGGCGCTCACCACCTACATCTCGCTCGCCGGCCGTTACCTGGTGCTGATGCCCAACAACCCGCGCGGCGGCGGCGTTTCGCGCCGCGTCGAGGGTGACGAGCGGGCCGAGCTGCGCGACGCCATGGACCAGCTCGACGTGCCGCAGGGCGTGAGCCTGATCGCACGCACCGCCGCGATCGGCCGCAGCGCCGAAGAGCTGCAGTGGGACCTCAACTACCTGATGCAGCTGTGGACCGCGATCGAGGGCGCAGCCCAGGGCCAGTCCGGCGCTTTCCTCATTTACCAGGAAGGCAGCCTGGTGATCCGCGCGATCCGTGACTACTTCCAGCCCGACATCGGCGAGATCCTGATCGACACCGATGACATCTTCGAGCAGGCCACGCAGTTCATGGCCCACGTCATGCCGGGCAACGTCGCGCGCGTGAAGCGCTACAGCGACGACGTGCCGCTGTTCTCGCGCTTCCAGATCGAGCACCAGATCGAATCGGCCTACTCGCGCCAGGTGACCCTGCCCTCCGGCGGCGCCGTGGTGATCGACCACACCGAGGCGCTGGTGTCGATCGACGTCAACTCGGGCCGCGCCACCAAGGGCTCGGACATCGAGGAAACCGCGTTCCGCACCAACTGCGAGGCGGCCGACGAGATCGCCCGCCAGTTGCGCCTGCGCGACCTTGGCGGCCTGATCGTCATCGACTTCATCGACATGGAGGCCGCCAAGAACCAGCGCGAGGTGGAGAACCGCCTGCGCGACGCCCTGCGCCACGACCGCGCCCGCGTGCAGACCGGCAAGATCAGCCGCTTCGGCCTGCTCGAGCTGTCGC
>JBEOKH010000292.1:0-2229 GCA_040275625.1 Thauera sp.
GAGCGCTCGCCGATGATCTGCGGGCGCAGGGCGCGGAAGCGATCCTGGCCGAGATCGGCTGACGGACGCCAGGGAAGGCGCATCGTGACGACGGCACCGACCGCAGCGTCCGCTCCGCGCCCCATGCTTCCCCTGCGTGGGCGCACCCTCGTGGTCATGCGTCCGCACGAGCAGGCCGAGCGCTTGTGCGCGCGCATCGAGGCCAGCGGCGGCAGGGCGCTGCGCTTTCCCGTGATTGCGGTCGGGCCCGCGCTCGATCCCGGCCCGCTGCAGGCCATCGTCGGCCGCCTCGACGAGTTCGATCTCGCCTTCTTCGTCAGCCCCAACGCGGTCGATCATGCGATGCGGGCGATCCTTCCGCAGCGCACGTGGCCGGCGACGCTGCGCGTCGCCACCGTGGGCAAGGGCAGCCAGCGCGTGATGCACGGCTGGGGCTTCGCCGACGTGATCGCGCCGGCCGACGGCTTCGACAGTGAGGCCGTGATTGCCTTGCCCGAGTTCGGTCCCGACGCGGTGCGCGGACGCAAGGTCCTGATCTTTCGCGGTGACGGTGGACGCGAACTGCTCGCTGAGACCTTGCGCGAACGGGGCGCGAGCGTTGAATATGTCACCTGTTACAGACGGTATTGCCCGGATGCGAATCCCGCGGAGCTGCTTGAGCCGGTCGCGCACGGCGCGGTCGATGGGCTTTTGCTCACCAGCAGCGAGGGCGTGCGCAACCTGGAGTGCATGCTCGGCGCGGACGGTCTCGCCGCCCTGCGTGACGTTACGGTGTTTGCCACGCACCCGCGCATCGTGGCGCAGGCGTGTGCGGCCGGTTTCGTTAAGGTGGTCGAAACGCCGGCCGGAGACGACGGTTTGATGCAGGCCCTCGAAAGCCATTTTGCCTAGACCTGGAACCATGAAAGAACAAAATCCCGCTTTGACCCAGCCGCCGCCGGCGCCGCCGTCTGCGTCCCCCATGCCCGACGAGACCCGTCCCGCGATCGAGGAAAGCCGTGAAGCCGAGATGCCCGACGCGGCCGACGGCAATGCCGTGCTCACTGCCACCGCTACGGCCGGCGACGGCCCGCCCGCGCGCAGCGCAGCGGCGTGGTGGGCCTTGTTGCTCGCACTGATCGCAATCGGTATCGCGGGGTGGTCGATCTGGCAGGCACGCGAGATGCGCGTGCAGGCGGTAAAGCTGCGTGAGGAACTCGCCAGTCGCCTCTCCGAGGGTGAGACCGTGGCAACCGAGGCGCGCGGCATGATCCGCCAGCATCAGGAGACGATCGCCTCGCTGCAGGGCAAGCTGGGTGCGCTCGAATCCAAGGTCGAGACGACGGAGGGGCAGGCCGCTGCGCTCGAGGCGCTCTACCAGGAGTTCTCGCGCAGCCGCGAGGACGGTGTGCTCGCTGAGGTCGAGCAGGCGGTCGCGCTTGCTTCGCAGCAACTTCAGATCGCCGGCAACGTCGAGGCGGCGCTGATCGGGCTGCAGGAAGCCGAGGCCCGGCTGGCCATTCACGACCGTGGCCAGCTTGCCACGCTGCGTCGGGCGCTGGTGCGCGACATCGAGGAGTTGCGCCTGATGCCGGCACTTGACGTATCCGGCCTGAGTCTTCGCCTCGAGCTGATGCTCGAACGCGCCGACGCACTCCCGCTCGCCTTCGAAAGCCCCCTGCCGGCGGGCGCCGCGGTGGGCAAGGACATGGGCCCGGCCGACAGCGGCGGCTTCATCGGCTGGATGGCGAGCGTATGGCGCTTCGCGCAGAACGTCGCCGCCGACGTATGGAGCGAGGTGCGCACGTTGATTCGCGTGGAGCGCCTCGATCAGGAAGATCCGGTGCTGCTTGCGCCCGAGCAGAACACCTTCCTGCGCGAGAACCTGAAGATGCGCCTGCTCACCGCACGCCTCGCCCTGATGGCGCGTGACGGCCGCAGCTACGGCGCAGACATCGGCCAGGCGCGCGCATGGGTGGAGCGCTTCTACGATCTACGCGACGATCGTGTGCAGGCGGCGCTTGCCGAGTTGAAGGAGCTCGAGGCGGTAAAGGTGCGCTATGAGCCGCCCGATCTGAGCGAGACGTTCGGTGCGCTTCGTAACGTGCAGTCGCGCGCCGGTCGTGGTGGTGCCGCGAGCAAACCCGCGCGTGCCGAGGCTGCGGCGCCGACGCCGGCTGCTTCGGTCGCCGAGGTTGTGCCGGCCGCTCCGGCCGCAGAGGTGGGCCCGGCCGCCGCGACCAGCGCCGC
>JBEOKH010000293.1:0-9042 GCA_040275625.1 Thauera sp.
GATGGCGTCGCGGTTGCGCTCGCGGGCGCGCAGGGCTCGGGGGTGCTGAGCTCGATGTCCGAGGCCGACTGCTTCATCGTGCTGCCGGAGGACAGTAGCGCCGTACAAGAGGGCGACACGGTCTTCGTCCAGCCCTTCCACGGCCTCATCTGAATCCGTTCCACTTTTCTGCGACCCGCCATGAACCAGGACGAACTCAAGAAAGCCGCTGCCCATGCCGCCCTCACCGATGTCGTCGAAGGCAGCATCGTCGGTGTCGGCACCGGCTCCACCGTCAATCACTTCATCGACGCGCTGGCCACCATCCGCGACCGCATCATCGGCGCGGTCTCCAGCTCCGAGGCCAGCACGAAGCGGCTGCGCGCTTACGGCATCGAGGTCTTCGACCTCAACGGCATCGAGTCGGTACCGGTCTATGTCGATGGTGCCGACGAGATCGACGGCGGGTTCGCGATGATCAAGGGCGGCGGCGGCGCGCTCACGCGCGAGAAGATCGTCGCCGCGGTCGCCGAGCGCTTCGTGTGCATCTGCGACGCGAGCAAGCGGGTGGAGGTGCTCGGCCGCTTCCCGCTCCCGGTCGAGGTGATCCCGATGGCGTGCGGCCACGTCGCGCGCGAGCTGCACCGGCTCGGCGGCGAACCGAAGCTGCGTGAAGGCTTCGTGACCGACAATGGCAACCTGATCCTCGACGTGCACGGTCTGTCCATCACCGACCCGGTCAGCACCGAGATGCGCATCAACCAGATCGTCGGCGTGGTGACCAACGGCCTGTTCGCCGCGCGCGGCGCCGACGTGTTGCTGCTGGCTGCCGCAGGCGGCGTCCGGCGCCTGAGCGCGCGCTGAGCGCCTGCATGGCAGTCGTGTTTCAGGCAACAAAACCTTAACAATGAGCTGTTAACCTGACCGTTTCATGAACCGGACCGTGGCCAACATGACCGAACACACCCTCAGGCAGTACGACATCGAGCTCGAAGAGATCCGCCGTGGCGTCCTCAACATGGGCGGCCTGGCCGAAGCACAGGTGAGCCGCGCGTTCGAGGGCTTGCGCAGCGGCCAGCTCGATCTGCTCGATGCCGTAATCGAAGGCGACAAGCCGATCAATCTCGCCCAGATCGAACTCGACGACGACTGCAGCCACATCATCGCCAAGCGCCAGCCGGCCGCGGGCGACCTGCGCCTGGTGCTGGCGGTGATCAAGATCGCCTCCGACCTCGAGCGCATCGGAGACGAGGCGAAGAAAATCGCCAAGGCGGCGCGGCGCCTGCACAGCGCGGAGACGCCCTTCGTTCCGCAAGTCGGCCTGACGCAGGCGGTGGAGCTGGCGCTCGAGTTGCTGCGCGCCTCGCTCGACGCCTTCGCCCGCGTGAATCCGGACGGCATCGAGGAGCTGCGCCGCAAGGACGCCGAGATCGACGCCAGCTTCAAGGGCGTGATGCGCCAGCTGATCACCTACATGATGGAAGACCCGCGCACCATCTCGAGCAGCCTGGAAGTGCTGTTCATCGCCAAGGCGATCGAGCGCGTCGGCGACCACGCGATGAACATCGCCGAGCATGTGGTCTATGTCGCGCGCGGCCAGGATGTGCGCTTCGAGAATTCGCAGGCGTCGGTCGGCAGGGGCTGATTCCGCGGCCACGGTCGGCAACGGAAGAACAGGCGCGCGGCTGTCCAGCGGCAGAATCGCGCGCCGTTCCGCAGCACAAAAAAAGGATCCTGCGGATCCTTTTTTTGTATGCCGGGAGCGCCGCCGCTTACGGCTGCGGTGGCACGTAGCCGGCGACCTGATCAGCGCCGCCTTCGAAGAAATGCTTCTCCATCTGCTCGGCAAGATACTTGCGCGCGCGCGCGTCCATCAGGTTCAGACGGTTCTCGTTGATCAGCATGGTCTGGTACTTGACCCACTGCTGCCAGGCCTCCTTCGACACGTTTTCGAAGATGCGCTTGCCGAGCGCGCCGGGCACCGGGGGGAGGTCCAGGCCTTCGGCCTCGCGACCGAGCTTCACGCAGTTCACCATGCGAGCCATGTTCAATCCTTTCTGCTTGCGGGTTCATCGGAGTTCAAGGGCGCCATTCTAGCCGATTCGCCGCCACGCCTCGCGGACACGGTCGCACGATTGCGGCCTTCGCTCTTGGACCCATAGAGCGCCTCGTCGGCCGCCGCCACCAGCGCCTCGCCGTCGGCCGCGTTGGCCGGGAAGCGGGCAATGCCGACACTGGCGGTGACACCGATCTCGCGCCCCTCGAAGCGGAAGCGCAGCGCAGCCACGGTGACGACCAGCCGGTGGGCGAGTTCGCACAGCCCATCCGCCCCACTGTCCGGGACGAGCAACGCGAACTCGTCGCCACCAATGCGGAACAGCGTCTCGTTGCGGCGCACCGTGCGACCGAGCTCGGCGGCGAGCCGCGCCAGCACCTCATCGCCGGCCTGGTGGCCGAAGGAATCGTTGATCGGCTTGAAGCCATCGAGATCGAAGGCGAGCAAGCCGAGCTCGCTGCCCCGTCGTGCGGCCTCGGCCAGCATGCGCCCGAGTTCCTCGTGGAAGCGCCGGCGATTGTAGAGTCCGGTCAGCTCGTCGCGCTCGGCGAGTTCGAGCAAGCGCGTGGCGCTCCGCCGCGCCTCGGTGACGTCCTCGTAGATCCACAGCCGGCCGATGCGGCGCTCGTCATCACCCCCCTTGACCACCGCCGAACGGTCAGTCACGACACGCCCGTCGGCGAGGCAGAACTCATACTCGTCGCTGACCGGCTCGCGCCCACGCACCGTGTGCTCGATGTGCGCGTAGTAGGCCTGTGGGTCCGCCACCACGCGGCCGACCTGCGCCTTGAGCACCGCATCGCGGCTACCGACGAAGCGGGCATCGGGTGGAAAGCGCCAGATCTCGAGCATCGCGCGGTTGTGGTAAAGCACCCGGCCATCCTGATCGATGAACAGGATGCCGAGCCGGATGAGGTCGAGCAGCGCGGACAGGCGCTGGCGCTCGTCGTTGCTGCGGGTCAGGTAGTGCTCGCGCAAGGCTTGTGCGCGGCGCAGCGCCGCCACCGTCTCGAGCAGCGCGTTCTCCGCCTCCTTGCGCGCCTGGATGTGCTCCGCCGACAGCCGCAGCCCTCCCCCGTCGCCGTTGCGCCGGCGCCAGTGGGTAGCCACCCACACCACGCGGCCGTCGCGCGCGCACAGACGCAGCTCGAAGTCCTGCGCAGGCCCGCCGGCCTCGACCTGGCGCGCCATCTGCCGGCAAAAAGCCCGGTCGGCGTCATGCACGAGCAGCTCAACCGGATCGGCGGCCGCGGCGCAATCGGCCGGCGAATAGCCAGTCAGCGTCTCAATCGAAGGGCTGATCCAGCGCAGGACGAGACCGGGAAGGAACACCGCCTCGACGCTGCGCACGCCGAGCGCGATCTCGGCGAGCAGGCCGGCTTCATCGCCGTCGACGGAGCCCACGCGAGCGCTCATAGCGGCTTGACGAAGACCTTGGAGCGGCGCTGGAAGTTATAGAGCTCGCGTTTCTGGCGCGGCAGCGCCTCGGGGCCGATCTCGCTGAAGCCGCGCTCGCGAAACCAGTGGGCGGTGCGGGTCGTGAGCACGAACAGGCGCTCGAGGCGCTGCACGCGCGCGCGCCGCTCGATGCGCCTGAGCAACTGGTCACCCAGTCCGGCACGACGGTACTCGGGCACCACGGCAAGGCAGGCGAGTTCGGCGGCGTTGTCTTCGCTGAACGGATACAGCGCCGCGCAGCCAACCAGCACGCCGTCGTGCTCGACCACGGTGAAGCGTTCGATCTCCTGCTCGAGCAGCTCACGCCCGCGCCGCACCAGGGTGCCGTCGGCTTCCATCGGCGAGATCAGCGCCACCAGCGCGCCGACGTCCTCGATCGTGGCTTCACGCAGGCGAAACAGCGGATCGCGCGACACCACCGTGCCGACGCCAGCGCGGGTGAAGAACTCGAGCAGCAGGCCGCCGTCGAGGTCGCGGTCGATCAGGTGGCAGCGCGCGACGCCCTTGCGTACGGCGCGGATCGCACACGGCAGGAAGAGGTCAAGGTCCTCGGTGAGTCCCTCGCCAGTGTCGAGCTTGCTCTGCGCCTCGTCGGCGGTCACCGACTCGACGAGCTCGCCACCGGCATCGAGCAGGCCGGGCGCGTCGCACAGGTAGATCAGCTTTTCAGCCTTCACCGCGACCGCCACGGCCTCGGCCACCTCCTCCATCGCGAGGTTGAAGATCTCGCCAGCCGGCGACACGCCGAGCGGCGTGATCAGCACCACGTTCTGCTGGTCGAGGTCGGCGTTGATCTCCTCGGCAATGATCTTTCGCACCGCGCCGGTGTATTGGTAGTCGACGCCGTCGACCACGCCTACCGGGCGCGCGGTGATGAAGTTGCCCCCGGTGACGCGGATGTAGCTGCCCGCCATCGGCGTATTGGGCAGGCCCTGCGAAAGCAGCGCCTCAACCTCGAAGCGCGTCACCGCCATCGCCGATTTGACGCACTCGAGCGCGTCGACGTCGGTGACGCGCAGGCCGTGGTGGAAGCGCGGCTCAAGGCCGCGACGGGCGAGCTCGGCATCGATCTGAGGTCGCGCGCCATGCACCAGCACCAGACGGATGCCGAGCGCAGCGAGCAGGTTGCAGTCGTAGGCGAGGCTCTGCGCGCGCTCACCCGCCGCCACCTCGCCACCGAAGCCGACCACGAAGGTGCGGCCGCGGAAGGCGTGGATGTAGGGCGCGGCACCGCGCACCCAGGCCACAAACTGGGCCGTGGCGTCATCCACGCGTGGAACGGCCGGGGAAGGAAAGGAGGTTTCGGGACTGGAACTGCTGTTTTCGGCGCTCACGCGTTCACCGCTGTTGGGGCCGGACACGCACGGGGCGACCCGGCGGACTGGAATCGACGGCGGATTCTAGCCCGGCCGGGCACCGGCGTCGAACGCGGGCGTGCGTTCAGCCCTTGTACGTGCCCGCGCCGAGCCCGATCGGCGCGGGCGCCGCGGCCCGAAGAGAAAGGCATCTTCCTTGGGGTGGTGGCGCTTCTCGGGGTAGGCGTCGAGGTAATGCACCATCGCCTCGAGCAGCTTTTGGTCCGGGCGCAGGCGGCCCGCATCGATCTCGCCGATCATGTGCCGGATGGCGTGGATGATCGCCGCCAGCGACTGGTGTTCGTCCATCAGGATGCGCATCGCGTCCATGGTCGTATCCTTTTCCGTGAGGAGCAGAGGGGCGGGTGGCTCAGGTCGACAGCATCGCCTGGTGCTTGCCGCCAAGCCCGAGGTAGGCCTCGATCACACGCGGATCGTCCGCGAGCGCCTGCGCCGGGCCCTGCATGGCGATCTGGCCGGTCTCGAGCACGCAGGCGTAGTCGGCGACCTGCAGCGCGGCGCGCGCGTTTTGCTCGACGAGCAGGATCGACACCCCGCGCCAGCGCAGCTCACTGATGACGCGGAAGATCTCGCGCACGATCAGCGGCGCGAGGCCCAGGCTGGGCTCGTCGAGCATCAGCAGCTTGGGCTTGGCCATCAGCGCGCGGCCCACGGCGAGCATCTGCCGTTCGCCCCCTGACATGGTGCCAGCGTGCTGGTCGCGACGCTCCTTCAGGCGCGGAAACAGCACATACACTTCCTCGAGCATCTGCGCGTGGTCGCGCTTGCCCATGCGGTAGCGCTGGAAGGCGCCCAGCACCAGGTTGTCTTCGACGCTCAACTCGCCGAACATCTCGCGCTTCTCGGGCACCAGAGTCATGCCGCGTGCGACCATGCGTTCGACCTCGGGCACCCCTTCCACACTGCGGTCGAAGGCGACCTGGCCCCGGGAGCCGAGCACGCCCATGATCGCCGATCAGCATCGCCGTCTTGCCCGCGCCGTTGGGGCCGATCACGATGACGATCTGGCCCTCGCCCACGGTGATGCTGGCGTCGGTGAGCGCCTCGACCTTGCCGTAGGACACGCACAGGTGCTTGACCTCGATCAGCGGGTTCTTCGCGCCCGCGTTCGAGGGGGCGGCGCTGCCTTGCATTTGCTGTGTCATCGCGTTCTCCCCGCTCACGCCACACCGCGCAGATAGGCCTCGAGCACCGCCGGGTTCTGCTGGATCTCGTCCGGCAGGCCCTCGGCGATCTTCTGGCCGAACTCCATCACCACCACGCGATCGACCAGGCTCATCACGAAGTCCATGTCGTGCTCCACGATCAGGGTCGCCATCCCCTCCGCGCGCAGCTTGCGCAGCAGCTCGCCGAGCGCCTCCTTCTCCTGGAGGCGCAAGCCGGCCGCAGGTTCATCAAGCAGCAGCAGGCAGGGATCGGCACACAGCGCACGCGCGATCTCGAGGATCCGCTGCTGGCCGAGGGCGAGGCTGCCGGCCTCGTCGAACATGTGCTCGGCCAGGCCCACACGCTCGATATGGCGGGCGGCTTCCTTGAGGATGCGCGCCTCTTCCGTGCGATCCAGGCGCCAGGCCGAGCTCAGCACGCCCTTGCTGCTTCTCAGGTGCGCGCCGATCGCCACGTTCTCGAGCACGCTCATCGTCGGCAAGAGCTTCACATGCTGGAAGCTGCGGCTCATGCCCATGCGGGCGATCTCGCGCGAATCGTGGCCCGCCACGGGCTTGCCGAGAAACAGCATCTCGCCCGAGGTCGGCACATCCACCCCCGAGATCTGGTTGAACATCGTGCTCGTGCCGGCGCCGTCGGGGGCCGATGAGCGCGAGGTTCTCGCCTGCGCGCACCTCCAGGCTCATGGTGTTGTTGGCGATCAGGCCACCGAAGCTGCGCGTGACGTCCTTGGCCTCGAGGGGCAGCTCACCCGCCTTCGGCAGGGTGCGCCACGGCAGCGGCTCGGCGCCGGCGTCGATCGTCTTCTTCAACGTGCGCACCGGCACCATCTTCTTGAGGATCGGCCACAGGCCCTCGCGGGCTCGGTGCAGCACCAGCACCATCACCATCACCATCACCATCAGCAAGGCCGAACACGATGGTCTCGAAGTTGCCCGTGGCGCCGAGCAGGCTCGGCAGCCAGTTCTGCAGCCACTGCTTGAGGACGGTGATCACGCCCGCGCCCGCGATCACCCCCCCACACGTAGCCGGCGCCGCCGACCGCCGCCATGAAGAGGTACTCGATGCCGATGTGCACGCCGAACGGGGTCGGGTTCACGAAGCGCTGCATGTGCGCGTACAGCCAGCCCGATGGCCGGGATGCCGCTGATCCCCGCATGGCCGCCCAGCTCCTGCATGGTGCCGAACAGGAAATGCAGGCTGATGCCCCACGCGATCGTGCCCAGCGGCAGGAAGTGAACCGAGAGCTTCAGAGTGAGCGAGCCGATCAGCACCGCAACCACGGCGGTGAGGGCCAGCCCGACCAGCAGCGTGAGCCAGGGCGAAGCCCCCGCCCCGGCGAGCCAGCCCGGCAGGTCGGTCGCCGTGGTGAGCGCCGCAGTTGTGTAGGCGCCGAGGCCCACGAAGGCGGCCTGGCCGAAGCTCGTCAGTCCGCCGACGCCGGTCAGCAGCACCAGGCCGAGCGCGACCATCGCGTACAGGCCGATGTAGTTCAGGAGCGTCACGTAATCATCTCGGCGATGCCTCGCGGACCGCCGTGATTGATTCGATGTGCCGGGAATCCGGGACAGCCGCGCGGCGGGACGCCAGGCACCCCGCCGCGGAAGGGGATACTTACTTGAGAAGCGACCAGGTGCCGTTGCGGATCTCGATCATCACGCGCGAGCGGTCGTCCAGGCCCAGGTGATCCTCGGCACTCATCGAGTAGATGCCGGTGGCGCCGGCGACTTCCTTCACGCCCTCGAGCGCATCGCGCAGCGCCGCGCGGAACTCGGCCGAACCCGGCTTGGCCGCCTTGAGCGCGGCGGGGACGGCCGCCTGCAGCAGCACCCCGGCATCCCACGCGTAGGCGCCAAAGCTCGACACCGAGCCCGCGCCCTTGGCTGCCTCGTACTTCTCCACGTAAGCCAGCGCGCTCGCCTTGACCGGATGGCTGTCGGGCAGGCTGCGCGCCATCTGCACCGGACCGACCGGCAGCAGCGTGCCCTCGCAGTCCTTGCCGCAGATGCGCAGGAAGTCGTTGTTGGCCACACCGTGGGTCTGGTAGATCGGTCCCTTGTAGCCGCGCTCGCGCAGCGTCTTCTGCGGCAGCGCCGAGGGCGTGCCCGAGCCCGCGATGAACACCGCGTCCGGCTTTACCGACATCAACTTGAGCGCCTGGCCGGTCACCGAGGTGTCGGCGGGATTGAAGCGCTCGCTGGCGGCGACCTCGATGCCCTTGGCTTCGGCCAGCTTCTTGAACTGCTCGTACCAGCCCTCGCCGTAGGCGTTGGCGAAGCCGATGAAGGACACCTTCTTCACCTGGTTGGCGGCCATGTGCTCGACGATCGCCGTCGCCATCTGCTGGTCGTTCTGCGGAGTCTTGAAGACCCAGCGCCTCTTGTCGTCCATCGGCGCGACGATGCGCGCCGACGCGGCCATCGAGATCATCGGCGTCTTCGTCTCGGCGGCGACGTCGACCATGGCCAGCGAGGCGGGGCTGGTGGTGGAGCCGACGATCACATCGACGCCGTCCTCGACGGTCAGCTTGCGGGCGTTCTTGACCGCCGTGGTGGTGTCGGAGGCGTCGTCGAGCACGATGTAGCTCACCTTTTCACCACCGATGGTGGCCGGCAGCAGCGCGATCGTGTTCTTTTCCGGGATCCCCAGCGAAGCGGCGGGGCCGGTGGCCGAGAGCACGACGCCGACCTTGATCTCGGCATGGGCGGCAGTGGCGGCAAAGGCGAGGCCGAGGGCGGCCAGCAGGGTGTTGCGCAGCTTCATGGTGTCTCCTCCATGGGGTTGTGCGGATGGCCGGTGCGCCAGGCCCGGCATGTCGGGGACGTGGAGCTCCTACGGCATACATTACGCAATACAGAACGCTTTCTATTTATTTGAATTACTACAAAACATCCCGTCAAGCAAAACTTTTGTATCAACTCAAAGAGCCCGCGCCCTTCCCGCTGCGCCCGCCTCAGGCCGCGTGGCCGCCCGGCTCGACACCCGGGATCGCGGTGGCGCCAAGTC
>JBEOKH010000294.1:0-6024 GCA_040275625.1 Thauera sp.
GCAGCACCGCGATGTGGTCGGTGATGGTCTTGGCGTTGGCCGGGCCGACGCCGATGTTGACCATGGTGATCCCGGCGCGGTCGCCGCGCACCAGGTGGTAGGCCGGCATCTGCGGCAGGCGCGGCGGCGGCGTGCCCTCGGCGTCCTCGGCCTGCGGCGCGAGGTCGCTGCGGCGGGTGACGACGTTGCCCGGCTCGACGAAGGCCTCGTAGCCGTGGCTGGAGGCGGTGTCCGCCATCAGCTCGTGGCCGAGGCGGACGAACTCGTCGATGTAGAACTGGTAGTTGGTGAACAGCACGAAGTTCTGAAAGAACGCCGGCCGCGTGCCGGTGTAGTGGCGCAGGCGCTGCAGCGAGTAATCCACCCGCGGCGCGGTGAACAGCGACAGCGGGTGGGGCGCGCCGGGCGCTGGCTCGAAGGTGCCGTTGGCGATGCCGTCGTCCATTGCGCCAAGGTCGGGCAGGTCGAAGTGGTCGCGCAGCAGGCGGCGACGCTCGGGGCCGAGGTGGCCTTCGAGGTAGTCGTGCTCGGGCAGCGCAAAGTGCACCGGGATGGGCTGCGCGCTGCTGCCCACTTCCAGCGCCACGGCGTGGTTCTGCACCAGCAGGCGGAACTGTTCGAGGTAGTAGTCGGCGAACAGGTCGGGGCGGGTCAGCGCGGTCTCGAATACGCCCGGCCCGGCGACGAAGCCGTAGGACAGGCGCGAATCGGCGCGCGCCACGGTGTCGATGCGCACACGCAACATCGGATAGCAGGCGCGCACGTGGCGACCGACGTCCTCGCCGTTCACGTAGCGCTGCAGGCCGTGGCGCAGGTGCGTCACCGCGCGGCCGTAGATCTCGCACACGCGGGCGAGCGCGGCGACCGGCTCGGTGAAGGCCTCGGGCGCGAAATCGGTGGCGCGGCTGCTCATCGCTGCGTGCTCCTGCGCGTTCAGGACTTGTCGAGCATGCGGGCGACCGCGGCGAGGTGCTCGGGCTCGTTGTGGCACATGCCCTGGAAGCTGGCGCACACGTCCAGGAAGTCCTTGAGCTCCATGCGCTGTGCCATCTTCATCAGGCGCTTGGTCAGGCGCAGGGCCTTGGGCGGCTGAGTGGCGAAGCGGGTCGCCAGCGCCAGCGCGCGTGGCAGCAGCTGGTCCGGTTCGACCACCTCGAGCACGATGCCGAGCGTCTTCGCCTCATCGGCATCGACGATGCGCCCCGACAGGGTCAGCTCGAAGGCCTGCTGGTAGCCGATCAGGCGCTGCAAGAACCACGCGCCGCCGTCGCCGGGGATGATGCCGAGGTTGAGGAAGGTCTCGCCGAACCTGGCCCTGGTCGACGCGATGCGCAGGTCGGCCATGTTGGCGAGGTCGAAGCCGGCGCCGATCGCCGCGCCGTTGACCGCGGCGATGATCGGCACCTCGACCGCCTGCAGCGCCAGCGGGATGCGCTGGATGCCGCGCCGGTAGCGGGTGGCGACCTCGGCCACGTCGCCGGCGAAGTCGCCGCTGCGTGCTGCCATGTCCTTGATGTTGCCGCCGGCTGAAAACGCCGCGCCCGCGCCGGTGATGACGAGCACCGAGACGTCGTCGCAGGCGTTCACCCACTCCGCCACGGCGACGATGTCGTCGATCAGTGCGGTGCCGGTGAGCGCGTTGCGTACGTCGTCACGCGCCAGGGTGAGCGTGGCGATGCGGCTCTCGAGGGTGAGGCGGGCGTCGTGCACGGTGGGCAGGGACATCGTTGGGTCTCCTCGGGGCGGGTGTGGCAGGAACGACCGGGTGTGGTGATCGCGGCCAGCTTGGCCCCGATCTGTTTGCGCGCGCTCAGCGCGGCGTCTTCAGGGGCTCGGGCAGCTTCAGCATTCCCGAATCGCTGAAGCGCGTGCCGCCGAGCAGGCCGCCGGCGAGACGGCCGCGCAGCACGTAGGGCACTTCTGTCTGCGCGTCGCCTTCGATCACCCCGAGCGCCTGGCGCACCACGGCGATCGCCGACACCGACACCGGGATCTCGATCAGGGCCTCGCCGAAGCGCGCGACGCTGCCCTTGCGGTCGCTGACCCCGGAGGCGAAGGGCTTGCCGTTGAGGTCGAGTTCGAGGGCGAGACCGTCGAAATCGATCGGCGCCTCGTTGGGGTTCTGCACCCGCAGCTTGACCTTGAAACGCATCTCCAGGCCCTCGCCTGGCAGCGCCTCGAGGTCGACCACGTTGATCCGCACCGGCTCGCGCTGCGCCAGGCTGGCACAGCCGGCGAGGCCGAGTGTCAACAGCGCCAGCAGCAGTGCGAAGAGGTTGTGCGGGATGCTCCGGTACGGCGAGGCAGGGCTGCAGCGCATGGCGGACCTCCGGGGTGGTGGGGGGCGGGCGGCGGTGCCGCTGGCGCGCGATGCCCGATTCTAGCAACTGGGGCGGCAAAAGCCCGGCGGCGTTTCCGCCGCCCTCAGTCGCGCGTCAGCCAGCCGAGCAGGCGGTCCATCAGTGCGTGGGTGGTGGCGAAGTGCGCGGGTGCCTCGCCGAGGATCGTCGCCTCGTCCGCGATCCAGCGCGCCGGCACGAGCTCGCCGCGGCAGTTGTCGACGATCGCGCGCAGGCTGGCATCGGTCATCTCGAGGTGGAACTGCAGCCCGATCGCACGCTCGCCGAGCTGGAAGGCCTGGTTTGTGCACGCCGCGCTGGAGGCGAGCAGGTGCGCGCCCGGTGGCAGCTCGAAGGTCTCGCCGTGCCAGTGCAGCACGGTCGTCGTCTCCGGGAAGCGGAAACCCTCGCCGCCCGCGTCGGCGGCCTGGATGTCGAACCAGCCGATCTCCTTGTCGGTGTTGCGAAACACGCGCGCGCCATGCGCGCTGGCGATCAGTTGCGCACCGAGGCAGATCCCCAGCACCGGGCGACCGAGGGCCACGACCTTGGCGATGAAGCGCTTCTCCGCCACCAGCCAGGGAAACTCGGCCTCGTCATTGACGCTCATCGGCCCGCCCATCACCACCAGCAGGTCGATCGCCGCCGGCTCGGGCAGGGCGGCCGAGTCGTGGAGCCGGGTGTGGCTGACTTGTGCGCCCTGCCCGGCCAGCCACTGGCCGATGTAGGCGGGTCCCTCGAAGGGGACGTGCTGCAGGATGTGGGCTTTCATGATGGCGTGAACCTGGGCGATGAGTGGAGGGTGCCGATGAGGCAGTTCGACATTCTAGGGGCGCGCTGCTTCCATGGATCGATTGCAGACCGGCCGCGCCGCAGCTTCAGAAGCCCGACCCGGGCAGGCGCAGGAATTCGGCCTCCTCCGCGCTCGTCTCGCGCCCGAGCAAGGCGTTGCGGTGTGGAAAGCGGCCGAAGCGTTCGATGACCTCGAGGTGGCGGCGGGCGTAGTCGAGATAGCCGGCGAAGGCTGTCTGCGCTGCGGGCGCCGCGTTCGCCGCCAGCGCGTCGAAGCGGCGGACCGCCTCGCGCTGGTCGGCGAGGTTCTCGGAATGCTCCAGCGGCAGGTAGAGGAACACCCGTTCGATCGGCCGCAGCTCAAGGTCGAGGCCGCGTTCGAGCGCCGCCTTCGCCCAGCGCAGCGCGAGCACATCGAAGGCGAAGGCCGCGGCCTGGCCGCGCCAGATGTTGCGCGGGAACTGGTCGGTGAGGAGGATCAAGGCCAGGCACCCTCGCGGTGCGCCGGGGGCGCGCAGCCAGCCATCCAGCTCGCCCACGGCGGCGCCCCCCACCAGCGCTGCGAAGCGGTGGCGGATCTCGGCGTCGACCGCGGGCTGCTTCTTCCACCACAGCGCCGACTGGCGGGCGATGATGTCCGTGTCCTCGGCCGTGTCGGCAGCGGGGCCGAACCAGTAGGCGTGGATCGTGTCGGGCGTGTCCATGCGGGGCTCCCTGGGAACGGCCTGTGGCCGAAGCATAGCCCAGCAGGCGCGGGCGGGGCGCCGTCTGGCGCCGCGGAGATGAGGAAATGCGGCAATAATCCGGCATGGTCCGCGACCCACTTTCCCCCGCTGCCAACCCGGCGACTCCGCGCGCGCTGTCTGCGCTCGGTGGCCTGCTGCCCTTCCTGCGCCCCTACCGCGCCCGCGTGGCGCTCGCCTTCGTGCTGCTGTGCCTCGGTTCGGCGGCCATCCTGGTGGTGCCGCTGGCGTTCCGCGACCTGATCGATGCCGGTTTCGGCGGAACTGTGGCAGGCGCCGCGGCGAGCGGCGGCGGGCTGTTTGGTGCGCAGGGGCTTGACGGGCGCTTCGTCGCGCTGTTCGGGTTCGCCGTGTTCTGGGCGGCGGCGGTGGCGGCGCGCTATTACATGGTGTCGTGGATCGGCGAGCGGGTGACCGCCGACCTGCGCAGCGCCGTCTATGCGCGCGTGCTGCGCCAGTCGCCGCAGTTCTTCGAGACCCTGCAGACCGGCGAGGTGCTGTCGCGGCTCACCGGCGACACCACGCTGGTGCAGGCCGTGGTTGGGAGTTCGGTGTCGATGGGCTTGCGCAGCCTGTTCCAGTTCGTCGGCGGCATGGTGATGCTGGCGGCGACGAGCGTGCAGCTCTTCGGCCTGGTGTTCGGGCTGATGGCCCTGCTCGCGCTGCCGATCGTGTTGATCGGCCGCCGCGTGCGCGCGCTGTCGCGTGAGTCGCAGGACCGCATCGCCGACGCGTCGGCTCTCGCCGGCGAGATCCTCACCGCCATGCCGACGGTGCAGGCCTTCGCCCAGGAGGATCGCGAGGCGGCGCGCTTTGCGGCGCGCAGCGAGACCGGCTTTCGAAGCGCGGTGCGGCGCACCCGGGTGCGCGCGCTGCTGACCGCGCTGATCATCGCCGCGGTGATGGGCACGATCATCTTCGTGCTCTGGATCGGTGCGCGCCAGGTGCAGTCAGGTGCGATTTCGGCGGGCGAGCTTGGCGCCTTCCTGATCTATGCGGCGCTGGTCGCGGGCGGTGTCGGGACGCTGGCCGAGGTGTGGGGCGACGTGATGCGCGCCAGCGGCGCCACCGGGCGCCTGCTCGAACTGCTGCACGCCGAGCCGGCGATCCGCGATCCGGTCACCGGCGCATCGTCGATGGTGAAGGCAGGGGACGATGGTTCGCGGCTTGCGCCACGCCCGCCGAGAACCGACGCGGCTGCAGGCCCCGCTGTCGGAGCGGCGCAGGTCGCGCGTCTTTCCGGCGTCGATTCATGCAGCGATGGTGCCGCCGAGCCAACAATCGAGTTCGACCATGTCGTCTTCAGCTACCCCGCGCGCCCGGGCGTGCGTGCGCTCGACGATGTCTCGCTGCACATCGCCCGCGGTGAAAGGCTGGCGCTGATCGGCCCGTCCGGTGCCGGCAAGACGACGCTCTTTCAGCTCCTGCTGCGCTACTACGAGGTGTGTGAAGGCGGCATCCGCATCGGCGGTCGCGACCTCCGCGACATGGCGCTGCACACGCTGCGAGGTCGCATCGCCATCGTGCCGCAGGACCCGGTCATCTTTGCCGCGAGCGCGCTGGAGAACATTCGCTACGGCCGCCACGACGCGAGCGATGCGGACGTGATTGCCGCCGCCCGCGCTGCGGCCGCCGACGAGTTCATCGTCCGCCTGCCCGAAGGCTACGCCACTTTCCTCGGCGAACGCGGCACCCGCCTGTCCGGCGGTCAGCGTCAGCGCATCGCGATCGCCCGCGCGATCCTCAAGGGTGCGCCGCTGCTGCTGCTCGACGAGGCGACCAGCGCGCTCGACGCCGAGTCCGAGACGCTCGTGCAGCAGGGCCTGGCCGCGGCAATGCAGGGCCGCACGACGCTGATCATTGCTCACCGCCTGGCGACCGTGCAGAAGGTGGACCGTATCGTGGTGATGGACGGCGGGCGCATCGTCGAGACCGGCACCCGGGCCGACCTGCGCCGCCAGGGCGGGCTGTATGCGCGGCTGGCGGCGCTGCAGCTCGAAGGCTGAGGGGCGGGACGCGCGCGCGATAACGGCCTCGACAGCGTTACGCGGCCCGTGCCGCGTCCGGCTGCGTCAGGGCAGGCTGCGCTCACGCACGAAGCGCGGAAAGCGCGGCAGCCCGGCCGGGGTGAGCTCGCGGTAGCGGTAGGT
>JBEOKH010000295.1:0-13319 GCA_040275625.1 Thauera sp.
TGCATCGACTGGGGCCCGTTCTTCCAGACCTGGGACCTCGCCGGCCGCTTCCCCGCCATCCTCGACGACGCGGTGGTGGGCGAGACCGCGCGCAACGTGTTCGCTGACGGCAAGGCCATGCTCGACAAGATCGTCGCCGAGGAGTGGCTGCAGGCGAAGGCAGTGTTCGGCCTGTTCCCGGCCAACGCGGTGGGCGACGACATCGAGATCTACACCGGCGAGGACCGCAAGCATCTGGCCATGGTGTGGCATGGCCTGCGCCAGCAGCACGAGCGCCCGGCGGGCAAGCCGCACTGGTGCCTGACGGACTTCGTTGCGCCCAAGGAGTCCGGCGTGCCCGACTGGGTCGGCGCCTTCGCGGTCACCGCCGGGCTGGGCATCGAGGCCAAGCTCGCCGAGTTCGAAGCTGGGCACGACGACTACCACGCGATCATGTTGAAGAGCATGGCCGACCGCCTCGCCGAGGCCTGCGCCGAGTGGTTGCACGAGCGCGTGCGCCGCGAGTGCTGGGGCTATGCCGCCGACGAGACGCTCGACAACGCCGCATTGATCGCCGAGCAGTACCGCGGCATCCGCCCCGCGCCCGGCTACCCGGCCTGCCCGGACCACACGGTCAAGGGCCCGCTGTTCGAGCTCCTCGGCGCGCGCGAGCGCATCGGCATGGAACTCACCGAGAGCTACGCGATGATGCCGGCCGCGGCGGTGAGCGGCTTCTACTTCGCGCATCCGGAGAGCCACTATTTCGCCATCCCGAAGATCGGCCGCGACCAGCTCGAGGACTGGGCGCGCCGTACCGGCATGGAGGTCGACGAGGCGGCGCGCTGGCTGGCGCCGCTGCTCTGAACTGACGCAAGCGTGCCGCAGCCGCGCCACCCTGTTCGCGCCTGCTGGCGCTCCTGCAAGGGGCGGCGCGACGCGGGGGGCTCCTGTAGGAGCGCCGGAAGGCGCGAACGCGGCGATCCCGGCCGTAAGCGCGCCGCCATCCGCACCGGTCTGTGCGCGCCTTCCGGAGCTCCTGCATGGGGGCGCGGCGGGGGCTCCCGTAGGCGCGCCGGCAGGCGCGAACGCGGCTCCTGCGTGGTGCACGCCGCCGAAGGCCGAGCCTCGCCACACTTGCCAGCGTGTGCAGGCGTCGGCATGGCAGGCGCCGGTGGCGACGATGGGCGCCAGCACCTCGCCAGCCTCGGGCGGGGCGACGTCCGCTTCGGTGATTTCGAGCGGCTGCTTTGCGCCCAGGCGGCGGCGCGGGAACGGATCGTGGCGTTTCCTTTTTGATTCGGTACAACGGCCACCCTGTTGGAAACCTGCACTGAGTCTCGTGGGGGCGGCTGCATGCAGGCTCGCCCTTGACCGGGCGCAGCGCGGGTGAACGCCTGGCGGGCGCGTTCGAGCTTACCGGTTCGTGACCGACGCATCGCACGTGCGTATCATCAGCGCTTTCTGATGCTTAACGGAGCCGCACATGGCCACCCTCGAACTGACCGCCGACAACTTCAACGCGACCGTCGAGCAGAACCCGATCGTATTCATCGATTTCTGGGCAGCCTGGTGCGGTCCCTGCCGCAACTTTGCGCCGACCTACGAGGCCGCGGCCGAGGCCAATCCCGACATCGTGTTCGGCAAGGTCGACACCGAGGCCCAGCAGGACCTCGCCGCCGCCTTCCAGGTCCGCTCGATCCCGACCATTGCGGTGATCCGCGAGGGGGTCATGGTGTTTCGTGAATCCGGCGCGCTGCCGGCGAGCGCCTTGAACCAGATCATCGAGGGCGTACGCGGACTCGACATGGACCAGGTGCGCGCCGAGATTGCTGCCCAGCAGGCTGCGGGGCAGCAGGCCGGCTGAGCCGTGCCCTTGCGCCCGGGTGCTTTTCCGGGCGCGGTGCTGTGTTCAGTCATTTGCGCTGCGGGTGGTCGCGTGCGCTGAGGTGGGCGCGTCGGGTGTGGTAGCCATGTCCGCGGCGAAAAAATGCAGGCAGTTGCGCCCCTGCGCCTTGCTCCGGTACATCGCCAGATCGGCCTGCTTGAGCAGGGCTTCAGCGCTTTCTGCGCCGCTGCCGAACACCACCGCGCCCATGCTCGCCGACGCCGATCCACTGAACTGCTTGAACCGGCATGGCGCAGCGAGCGCGGCGAGAATCTTGTGGCCGATCTCGCCGGCCTGCCGGGTTGCCGCGGCGAGCTCCGCGCTCAGATCCTCCAGGATCACGACGAACTCGTCGCCGCCGAAGCGCGCGACGGTGTCGCACTTGCGCACGCTGTGTGCCAGCCGGCGGCCGACCTCGCACAGCAAGGCGTCGCCATGGTCGTGGCCGAGGCTGTCGTTGAGGGCCTTGAAGTTGTCGAGGTCGAGCAGCAACAGCGCGCCGTGGCTGTCGCGCCGTTCGGTCGCGGACAAGGCATGCTCGAGCCGGTCGAGCATCAGGCGACGGTTGGGCAGTCCGGTCAGTGGATCGTAGTAAGCGAGCGAGTGGATCCGCTGCTCGGCGGCGCGCAACTCCTCGACCTGGGTCTGCAGGCGCTCCGCCTGCGCGTCGATCGCGGCCTGGTTGCTCGCGAGCGTGGCGCGCATCGTCTCCAGGGTCGCGCCCAGTTGCTGGATCTCGGTGATGCGTGTGTCGGGGCCGGCCGGCACCGAAAAATCCAGCGTGCCGATGCGCTTGCCGAGCGCGGCCAGCGCCTCCAGCGGGGCAGCGATGCGCTCGGCTTCGCGGCGCGCGATCAGCCCCGCGAGGGCGAGCAGTGCCGCCAGCGCAGCAGCGGTGCCGAACGCGATCCACGGCCACTCGGGCGCGAAGTCGGCGACCGGCGCAAGGATCAGGATCCACAGTGTCTGCGTTTCCACCTGGTGGGCATGCACTGCAGCAAGCCAGTCGCGCCCGCCGGCCGATACCACACGGGCGGGGAACCCCTTCCGGCCGTTCTGGCGCCACGCGGACAGGGTCGCGTTGACGTTGTCCAGGCCGAGGCTGTTGGCGGGCAGCAGCAGGCTGCCGAGCCATTCGGCCGCGGTGATGGACGTCGGCCGCCGTGGCAGGGCGAGGATGCGCTCGTCGTCGGTCAGGATCAGCGCGACGCCGTCGCGGCCGACGCGGGCGGCCTGGGTGGTGGCGGACAGGTCGCGCAGCATGATGTCGAGGCCGAGCACGGCCGTGGTGCCGTCAGCGAGCTGGAAGCGTTGCGACACGGTGACGCCGGGGTCGCCCGTGGTGAAAAAGGTGTACGGCGAGGTCCAGTGGGCGGCGCCGGCGGGTGCTGTGATCGCGCCCTGATACCAGGGGCGCTGGCGCGGATCGTAGCGGAGTTGCGCGAGGCGCTCTTCCCGGCGGCCGTCCGCCGCCTGTTCGACGACCCGATGGTGATCTCCCCAGCGCATGGGGTCGGTGAGCCTGCTCTTCCAGGACCCGTCGGCGCGGCGCAGCAGCATCCAGCCGCGGCCGTCGGCGGTCCCGAGCACGACCGAGCTCAGGTTGTCGATATGGTTCAGCTGGCCGCGGAAGTGGTCTTCGAGGATCTGCTCATCCTCCAGCGCCGCAGCGTGGCGGGTGACCCAGTCGGCGGCGGGGGCGAGCACCGATGCCGGGAGCGCCAGGGTCTGGCGTAGCGTCGCCCCCACACTGTCGGCGACACGGGCGAACTCGCTCGCCGCGAGGCGCTCGTGCAGCGGCTGCAGGCCGAGGAAGACGAAGCCGAGCGCGAGCAGGACCACGCTGCCGGCGACGAGCGTGAGCTGGCGGACGAAAAGTGTGCGGCGCAGGGTGGTCGGGGAGGGCATGCGGGGCGTCCGGGCGGGCGGGGTGAGCCCGATGCCCGTACCCAGGGCAGGACTCATTTGAAAGTCTGCCCGCAATGGGGTGCCCCTGCAGTGACATTCCTGACAGTCATCCGAACATCTCGAGCGCGGCGTCGCCCGTCCACGAGGGCCGTCTGCGGTTCAGGCTTGCGGTGCCAGCGCCTCGGTGGCGCGGTCGCGGATCGCCTGCATTGCCGGATGCGACAGGCGGCGCTCGGTGGTGATCGCGTAGACCTGGCTGCCGACGTCGGCGATCTCGCCGAGCGCCTCCACGCCATATTGGCTGCAGATGTGGCTGGCGATCGTGGTCGGCGCAGCGAAGGCGCCCGCGCCGCCCTGGCCGAAGGCCTTCATCAGCGCGCTGTCGTCGAGCTCGGCGACGATCGAGGGCTGCACGCGCCGGGTCTCGAACCATTGCAGCAGCGCGCCGCGGTGGGCAACGTCCTCGCCGGGCAGCAGGAAGGGGGCACCGTCGAGCGTGGCCGGAAAGCCATCCTTCAGGCGCCCGGCCAGCGCAGGTGCCGCAAACACCGTCAGCGTGCTCTCGCCGAGCAGCGTGCAGTAGCCGCGCACGCTGACGTCGGGCGGAATCGGGCGGTCGGCGATGACGAGGTCGAGCCGGTGCACCGCGAGTTCGGCGAGCAGTTCCGCGAGCGGGGCCTCGCGGCACACCAGACGGCCGGGGCGCTCGACGTGCAGGGCCGGTTCGATCAGGCGATGGACGACGGACTTGGGCATCGAGTCGGGAAAGCCGATGCGAAACGGCAGGCTGCGCCGCAGGGTGTCGTCGCGCACCACGTCCACGATCTGGTCGCCAAGCGCGAAGACTTCTTCGGCATGGCCGAGGATGCGCTCGCCGGCCTCGCTGAGCGTCAGCCGGCGCCCGACGCGGCGGAACAGGCTCACGCCGAGCGCGGCCTCGAAGGTGGCGAGCTGGGCGCTGATCGAATGGGGTGCCAGGTTCAGCACCCGACCGGCTTCGGCGATCGTGCCGACGCGCGCCACCGTCCAGAAGTAGCGCAGGTGCTTGAAGTTGAGTTCGGTCAAGGTCGGCGCTCCGGTGTTTCATCTAAAAATTCGAGTATATAACGACGAATAATCGACTTTTTATGAGATTCGTTCTCCTTTAATCTGCACCTGTCTGCAGCGGCACCGAGGTCTCCCCACCCGGCCGACCCGGCCCCTGCAGCGATCCCGACACAACAAGGAGACCGCATCATGCGCCACTACGAAACCGACAGCCGCCCCGCCGCCACCCGCCTGCTCGCCGTCACCGTGCTTGCCGACGGCGGCCTCGACCGCAACGAGGTCGACGCCCTGATGGAGGCCGACCTCGCCCGCCGCCTGGGCATCGGCAGCGCGGAGTTCGAGCGCATCCTGCGCGAATATTGCGACGATCTGCTGCTGAGCGCGCACTACCTCGACGGCATGCGCCTGAAGGTCGCCGACGAGGTGCTCGACCTGCTGCTCGAGGACATCGCCGACCCGGCGCTGCAGCGCGCCCTGCTGCGCACGATGCAGGACATCGTCAGCGCAGACGGCGTGGAGACCACGGCGGAGGTCGAGGTGCTGGCGCGCGCGCTGGAGAAGTGGGGCGCGCGTGTCGCGTCAAGCAGTCTAAACTGACTGCGATCGCGGCGCCGGGCCACCGCCCCGGCGCCGCGAGGTGTGCAGATTGATGCGGAACCCGAGAGTACGACATGGACATCACGAAGATCGCGCGCCCGCCGGAACACGACAACCACCTCGGCGAGCGCGTCGACGACCCGCTGATCGACCGCCTGCACTGGATCATCCGCCAGGCGATCCGCGCGCTCGCGGTGCTGATGGTGGCGGTGATCCTGTGGACGGTGGCCGACGTCGTCCTGGTGCTCTACGAGAAGCTGTCCGATCCGCCCTTCCTGCTCCTCGACCTCAACGACATCTTCGTCGTCTTCGCCGCCTTCCTGGCGGTGCTGATCGCGATCGAGATCTTCGTCAACATCACGCTCTACCTGCGCGACGACGTCATCCACGTCAAGCTGGTGATCGCCACCGCGCTGATGGCGATCGCACGCAAGGTCATCGTGCTCGACCTGACCACGCTCGAGCCGATGTACCTGTTCGCGATCGGTGTGATCGTGCTCGCGCTGGGCGTGACCTACTGGCTGGTGTCGGCGCGCCCGGGCGAGGGCTGATCCGAGCCCGGGGCGTCCGCGCCGCCAAGGTGTCGCGCCATTGCGCTACCTGCTTTTTTTTGTCGTTGCACACGGCGCACGTAATCGGCGAAGCTCCCGTCCCGGGTGGGGTCGGGCGAGGGTATCGGTTTCCCGCGCGCGGCGTACTGCGCAAGCAGCGGCTGGAGCGCCTGGCCGGCTGTTTCGGCGCAATGCTTCTCGTGGGCGAAAAAGGCGGGCGGAACATATTTCTCGATGCCGATCATCGCCATCCTGAGCGCCGGGCGCAGGATCGGCTCCGTGGGTATGACGTAATCACTGCTGGGAAGCGGTGGCGCTCCGATCGCTTCTTCCACGACCAGCCAAAGGATCCCATTGGCTTCGCCCCCCTTGTTGCTGAAGGTGAAGGTGACACGCCCGTCCTCGTCCTTGCGCTGGTATTCGATCGTCAGCGTGCGCTTGTCACCGGTGTCGCGCATGCTGCCTTTGTGCTCCTCGAGCGCTTGTTCGACCAGCGCGAAGTCCGCGGCGGCCGCCGCCGACAGGACGGGCTGCGATCCCTGGCCCAGGCCCGCGGTGGTGACGATCTTGAAGTAGAGGCCGGCGAGCGGCGGCTCGTCGACGATGAACAACTGCTGCGCGATGGCGATGTTGTCGGCAAGTGCGACGGGCTTTGCGATCAGCCAGTCGAACGCGGCGACCTCGATGGCGATCGTGCCCGAAGGAAGGGCGAGTTCGTGGATGTCGAGCGCCTGCAGAAGCGACGGTAACGAGGTATGCGAGGCATTGATCCAGCCCGGGAAGGAAACGAGCAGGAATCGATAGCCGATCTCGTGCGCACCCGTGCGAAACAGCGCCGGCTGGACGTCGATCGCGACCGTGCCGGTGCGCTGAACATGGTGAAATTCCGCGGTGAACGTCTTCTTCTCACACAAGATGCCGCCGACCTCCTGGGTGGCGGTGCCGGCGGGCGCTCTGGTGCCGGCCCAGTGCGGGCCATCGAAGCGGACCGTCTCGCTCTTGGTCGGTGGGGTCGCCATGTCCTCGAACATTGCGGCCAGCGCGTTCAACGCGATTGCGGGCGAGGCTGCAGCGAGTTTGAACCAGGCGGCCATGCGCGCCGAGTTCGCCGCCTGGAGCGCCTTCATCGCGGTGACTTCCCACGGCCAGGGGGGCAGGGCGGCGCCGGCTTTGCGGTCGACCTTGCGCAGGGTGTCCAGCAGCGGATAGCCGTGCTCGGCGGGTTTCCAATGTTCGAAAACGGAGGCCCCAGTCACCGTGTCCACGGCGCCGACCGGCCAGCCATCGGCAAAGATGCGCCAGGTTCCCGGCTTCGGTGCTCCGAGCGTGCCGGAGGCGGCCTCACCGTAAAAGAAGTGGGCGGCATCCTTGGGGAGCTGGAGCGGACGGGTCACCTGGATCGAGGCCTGGACTCTCGCCGCCGTGGCACGCAGTCCTGCGGCGATGCCGGCGAGCGTGTGGCGATAGACCCCGCTCGTGCGATGAGCCGGGTCGAGCGCGGTGTGCGCGAGGATCAGGGCAACCGCAGACTCCGCGATGAGACCGATCCAGGCGCGGTGATCCCAGCGCAGGCTGCCGGCGGGAAGGGCGTTGAGGGTGGGTACGCCGAGCTGGTCGAAGCCGGTCGTGGGCAGGGGGGCGAACTCGAACGGCGACCAGATCCACATGTCCAAGTGCCAGGGCGCCTTCGCATATTGCTTGGGCGACCAAGGCGCCGCGATGTAGCTCAGCGATGCGTTGGCCTCGAGCAGCCCGCCGGTGACCTGGCCGTGGAAGGCATCGAGCGCGACCCTGAGCTCCTCACGCACCGCTGGCTTGGGCGAGGCGATGAAAGCGCGGGTCTTGTTCTGCAGGGTATGCAACTGGCCGCGAATGGCCGCCGTCTCCTGCGACACCATCAGGTTGAAGACGGCATCGATCTTGTTATTGAGTTCGCTGACCGCGGCTGCGATCTGCTTGAGCAGCTTGAACTCGGCCGGGACCGAGGGCTGAAGCACGCCCATGGCGGTCAGGATCTGCTTGCCCCATTGGTAATATCCGGCCACCGACGATATGCCGGCACCGATCTGCCAGGCCTGCGTAAAGAGATCCCTGGTCTCCCCGCTGATGCCGAAGGTGTCCATGACATCCTGCGCGGCGCCTCCGCCCGAGTCTGAAAGCAGGAGTTGCACGCTCTCCTTGTCGAGCGGCGGGAACCACTTGGCTTTGACGACGGGAACCTGTGGTGAAACCTCGGAGATCCAGCTTCCATCGGCCGCGGCATACAAGCCGGGCGAGACCTCGACGACGCTCGGGTAAGGTGATGTGCACATGATCCTCCTCCTCTCCGCGCCCGGGGGCTGTGCGCCGGACACCATGACGAGCCCTGCAAGACCTCACCGGTCGCGGTGGAGAGGCTGGGTGTGCGGTCGCGTTGCGGAGCGGATTCCCTGTCGTTGATTCTCTATAGGTCATGGCGTCGGGGGGAGCAAGACCCCTGCCGGGCGCCGGCCTGCGAGGCGGGTCTGCACGTCCCGGGCGGCCCCGGGCGCGGCTGCGCTGGGGACCACCGCGAACGCTTTCGCGCCTTTACCCGGCGCTGGCGCCGGCGCAGTGCGGCGCTGGCCGCACGCTATTCGAACAGCACGCCCACGCTCTGCCCGCTGTGGATGCGCTCGATCGCGGCCGCGAACAGCGGCGCGACGTTGAGCACGGTGAGCTTGTCGAGGCGCTTGTCGGCCGGCAGGTTGACCGTGTTGGTGACCACGATCGAGTCGATCGCGGCCTCGCGCAGGCGCTCGATCGCCGGCCCGCACAGCACGCCGTGGGTTGCGGCGGCGTGGATGCTGCGCGCGCCGGCGGCCTTGAGCGTGTCCACCGACGACACCAGGGTGCCGGCGGTGGCGATCTCGTCCTCGAAGATCACCACGTCGCGCCCGGCGACCTCGCCGACCACCGCGCCCTGCTTGACCGCGGTGTCGGACACCCGGCGCTTGTCGATGATCGCCATCGGGATGCCGAGCTTCTCCGAGAAGCGCCCGGTGCGCTTGGCGCCGCCGGCGTCGGTGGCGACCGCCACCATGCTCGACAGGTCGTGGCGGTTGCGGAAGTGCTCGGCGATCAGCGACACCGCGGTCAGGTGATCCACCGGCACGCTGAAGAAACCATGCACCTGGTCGGCGTGCAGGTCCATGGTCAGCACCCGGTTGGCGCCGGCGGTCTGCAGCAGGTCGGCGATCAGGCGGCCGGTGATCGAGATGCGCGGCGCGTCCTTCTTGTCCGAGCGCGCATAGGAGTAATAGGGGATCACCGCGGTGATGCGTTGCGCCGAGGCGCTGCGCAGCGCGTCGAGGGTGATCATCAGCTCCATGATGTGCTCGCTCACCGGCTCGGTGAACGACTGCACGACGAAGACGTCGCGCTCGCGCACGTTCTCCTGCACCTGCACGCGCAGGTTGTCATTGGAAAAGCGCGAGATCTCGAGCTGCCCGAGGCGCAGGCCGAGGCGCTGGGCGATGTCGCCGGCGAGATCGCGGCTGGCGTTGCAGGCGAAGATCTGGAGGCCGTGCTTGATCATCGGTCGAAGACTCCTGTGAGGGTTGCCGCCCCGGGCGGACGTGCATTCGGGGCTGGCCGGGGCGCCACGTGGCAGCAGCCGGCGGGCGCAGGCGCCATGCTACGGGAAGAGCGCACGCGAAAGGTGCATCGAGGGCTTGCGGGCGGCCGTTTTTTGTCACATCGTTGCCCAAAAAAGGCGGCCGGGGACAGCACCGGTTAACCCGTCCGAACCGCCCGGGCGAGGTTCTGAAGCGAGGCGCTCATGATTGCGCATGGCTCGACGCTTGGCCGTCTGCGGGGGGATTTTTTCGGCGGGCTCACCGCGGGCGTGGTCGCCCTGCCGCTCGCGCTCGCCTTTGGCGTGGCCTCGGGCGCAGGTGCTGCGGCCGGGCTGTACGGCGCGATCGTGCTCGGTTTCGTCGCCGCGCTGCTCGGCGGCACGCGCATGCAGATCTCCGGGCCGACCGGGCCGATGACCGTGGTGTTCGCGTCGGCGCTCGCGGTGGTGGGCGGGGATCTCGTGGTGGCGATGGCTGCGGTCATGATCGGCGGGCTGGTGCAGATCGGGCTTGGTCTGCTGCGCGCCGGCGGGCTGGTGCGCTTCATCCCGTATCCGGTGGTGTCGGGCTTCATGAGCGGCATCGGCGTCATCATCATCCTGCTGCAGAGCGCGCCGCTCGTCGGTGCGCCGCCGCCGTCCGCGCCGCTGGCGGCGGTGATCGGGCTGCCCGGCGTGCTGGCGCAGGTCAATGGCGAGGCGCTGCTGATCGGCTTTCTGACCCTGGTGATCGTGTTTCGCACGCCGATGGCGGTGAGCCGCATCGTGCCGGCGCCGCTGGTGGCGCTGGTCGCCATGACCGCGCTCGCGGTCGCCGCCGGCTTCTCGGTGCCGGTGATCGGAGACATCCCGCGCGGGCTGCCCGCCCTGGTGCTGCCCGTATTCACGCTCGAAACGTGGACCACCGTGCTGCTGCTCGGCATCACCCTCGGCCTGCTCGGCAGCATCGACAGCCTGCTGACTTCGCTGGTCGCCGATTCGATCACGCGCACCCGCCACCACTCCAACCGCGAGCTGGTTGGCCAGGGTATCGGCAACCTGCTGTGCGCGTTCGTCGGCGGATTGCCGGGGGCCGGGGCCACCATGCGCACGGTGATCAACATCAAGTCCGGCGGCAGCGGGCGGACGTCGGGCGTGGTGCACGCGCTGTTCCTGCTCGCGCTGCTGCTCGGGCTGGGGCCGCTCGCCGAGCGCATCCCGCTCGCGGTGCTCGCCGGCATCCTGATCAAGGTCGGCGTCGACATCCTCGACTACCGCATGTTGCGCCTGGTGCGCACCGCGCCGCGCGCCGACGTCGCGGTGATGGCCGCGGTGTTCGTGCTCACCGTGCTGGTGGACCTGATCGTGGCGGTGGGCGCCGGGGTGGTGCTGTCGATGATGCTGATCATCCACCGCCTCGCCCGCCAAGCGAGCTTTCGCGTCCGCCCGCTGCGTCGTGAGGCGGACGCGGACGGCGCGCGCCTGGACAGCGAGCTCGAGCGCGACCTCGAGAGCGGCATCCGCGTCATCGAGATCGACGGCGCCTTCTTCTTTGGCTCGGCGAGCCAGTTGCTCGACCGCGTCGATCAGGTGATCGGCACCCGGGTGGCGGTGTTTGACTGCAGCCGGGTGCCATTCATGGATCTGTCGGCGCAGTTCGCGCTCGAGGAGATGATCGAAGGCCTCAAGGCGCAGGCGATCGCCGCGCTGGTGGTGGTGCCACCTGCCATCCACCAGCAGTTGTTGCGCCTGTGCGCGCCACACCTGCCCGCCGCCATCCTGCGCGACGACCTGGCGGTGGCGCTCGCCGAGGCGCGCGCGCTGGTGTCCATTGCGGATCGCAGCGGGGCGAGCCGATGAAAAAGGCGGCCACGAGGGCCGCCTTCGGGTTTCGCAGCGCGCTGTGCGCGCAATCGGCGATCAGGCCGCGCGTTGCCTGCGCATGAAGCCGAGACCGGCAAGACCGAGGCCGAGGATCGCCAGCGTGCCCGGTTCGGGGACGGTGACCGGCCGCGTGGTGATCAGCGCCGCGAAGGTCGCCGGCGTGGTCGCCTGTTCCGGCGTGACGAAGCCAAGGCAGGGCGAGGCGACGCCAGCGGAGGTACAGGCAGCGCTCGGCAGCGGATTCAGGCCGGCGGTCTGCTCGAAGAAGCTGATGTAGTACTCCTGGTTCTGCAATGGGCCACCAGCGCCATCGAGGTCGTAGAAGAACGGGAAGTTCAGCGAGTTCCTGTCGATCACGAAGATGTCGCCGCAACCGTTGATGTTGACACCGGTGCCGTTGGCGCCGCCGTTCGCGCACGGCGTGGCGCCATTCGGCGTTTCGTCGAAGTGGATCAGGAAGTCGAGGGTGACGGGCGCGAGCCCTGCATCCGGCGGAGCGAAAGGTGTCAGGGTGAGCGTCGACGACAGGGTGACCTGGTCCAGCGTCCGCCCGGTGATCGGGTTGTTGGCGTGGGTCAGGGTCAGGTTTGCCACCGAAGCACCGTTGGTATCCACGGGGTTCGAGGTGACGTTGTTGCTCAGGGTCAGGCTGCTCTGGCCCGTAGTCGTGGCGGGAATGCCCCAGATGAGCTGTGTGGCGCTGACGCTGGTCGTGCCGCCGCTGCCGTTGCTGTCGTCCCACGCGACCGTACCCGTCAGGAACGAGGCATTCACGCCAACCGTCCAGGTGTCGACGATGCCATTCGCCAGGCTGGCCTGGGCCATGGGTGCGGCGAGTGCCGAAAACGCCGCCGCGATTGCGCAAAGTGCGCCTTTCACCGGTTTGCGAGTTGTGGCTTTCATGATGCACCTCCTTGGAATGTGGAAAACTCCACCTTCATTTGAAAAGACGCATAGGCCGTGCCTGAATAAAAAAACACATAAAAAACAATGTCTTAAAAAATATGCACGTTAGCAATAGGGGCGTGGTGTAAAAAAATCCGACATTTTTGATGTTCTATTCTTTGCATCAAGCCATGACCATGAAGCTTTGCCGCCTGCGTCGGCGGGTGCATGCTGGGCTCGGGACAGCGGTCGTGCGGGAGGGTAGCGGTGTCGGGGATCTTCATCAGCCACAGCAGTCGCGACCGCGAGGCCGCCGGGGCGATGGCCAAGCGCTTGCGTGGCGAGGGCTATCAGTCGCTGTTTCTGGACTTCGATCCTGCCGACGGTATCCCCGCCGGGCGCGACTGGGAGCGCGAGATCTACGCGCGGCTGCGCAACTGCAGCGGCGTGGTGGTGCTGTGCAGCGCGCACTCGATGGCCTCCGACTGGTGCTTCGCCGAGATCACTCACGCGCGTGCGCTCGGCAAGCGCCTGTTCCCGGTGGTGGTCGGTGAATGCACCCTGCGTCCGCTGTTGCGTGACACCCAGGTGATCGACCTGCGCGCCGACGCCGAGGACAGCTATGCCCGGCTGTGGCGCGGCCTGCGTGCCGCGGGGCTCGATCCGGCCGACAGCTTCGCATGGGACGGCGCGCGTGCGCCTTATCCCGGGCTCGCGCCTTTCCAGGCGGCCGACGCCGCAGTGTATTTCGGGCGCGAGCAGGAACAGCGCCACTGTCTCGACACCCTGGCGCAGATGCGCCGCTACGGCGGCGAGCGTTTGCTGGTGGTGGTCGGCGCCTCGGGGACCGGCAAGTCCTCGCTGGTGCGCGCCGGCGTGCTGGCGCGCATCGCGCGCATGCCCGACTGGCGGGTGCTCGCCGCGATGCGACCGCTGCGCCAGCCCGACGAGGCGCTCGCCCGCCTGCTGCCGCCGCCCAAGGTGTCGCGCCCCTCGGTGTTCCGCTACG
>JBEOKH010000296.1:0-1928 GCA_040275625.1 Thauera sp.
GAGCTCGTAGTGGGCCTCGACCGCGTCGATGAGCTCGAGGATCTCGACCTGCCCGCCGTTGCGCCGGCCCGCCTTGACGAAGACCTGCGAAAGCACGAGGGCGGGCTTCTCCGGTTCCGCCGCGCCGGTGGCGGGCGGCGCCGATTGTGCCGCCGCCGGGGCCTCGGCCGGCTTTGCCGCGTCGGGCGCGGCCGGGCGCACGACGAAGACGTAGTCGCCGTACAGGCTGCTGGTCAGCGCGGTCTGCGGCAAGGCCAGGATGCCGTCCTCCTCGGGCAGCTCGACGCGAACCTGCACGAACTGGCCGGGGCTGAGCCTGCCCTCGGTGTTGGCGACCTCGGCGCGCACGCTCACCAGCCGGCTGGCGGGGTCGATGCGCGGATCGATGCCGCGGATGCTGCCGGTGAAGGGCATGTCGTCGCCGCCGATGCCGAGCCGCACCGTCTGGCCGATCTTCAGCAGCGGAAGCTGCTGCTCCGGCACGGTGAAGTCGACCCGCATCGTCTCCAGGTCCTGCAACGTCGCCACGGTCGTGCCGGGCGCGAGATACTGGCCGGGATCGATCCTGGGAATGCCGACCGTGCCGGCGAAGGGCGCCTTCAACTGCCGCTGGTCGACCACCGCCTGCAGCTTGCTGACCTGCGCGGCGGACGCGGAGGCGGCGGCCTGCGCGGTGTCGAGGTTGGCCTCGGAGCCGACGCCCTTCCGCTGCAATTCCTGCGCGCGGTTCAACGCGGTCTGGTCGAAGGCGGCCTGCGCCTTCTGCGCGTCGAGATCGGCGCGCTGCACCGCGTCGTCGAGCTGGACGAGGACCTGGCCCGCCTCGACCTTGTGGTTGGCCTCGAACAGGATGCCCTTGACGATGCCGGCGGTCTCGACCGCGAGCCCGACGCCGCGCACGGCGTTGACGGTGCCGATGGCCTCGATGCCCGGCGTCCAGCTCGCCGGCTTCACCACGACGGTCGACACCGTCGCCGCCGGGGGCTTCATGTTGGCGAAGAAGTCCTGGATCGCCTTGTCGCGGAACATGTTGAAGCCGATCAACCCGCCGCCGACGAGGATCAGAAGCACGATGGCGATCAAAAAGCGCTTGATCATAGGGGAGAACCGTTGCCCGAAGAAACGAAAGCGCGCTGCAGGCGCGCGTACCGTCATCGGCACTTCGCGCTTGCATCGCTACGCAAAATTACTGTACCGTCCAGACGGTAAAGTCAAGCCGATGGTGGAGATGGCTGACAAGCGTCCTGACACGAAACGGAAGATCCTGGATGCCGCGGCGGACATCGCCCGGGATCACGGGCCTGGCAACCTGTCGCTGGAGGCGGTCGCGGCCAAGGCCGGCGTGTCGAAGGGCGGCCTTCTCTACCATTTCCCATCGAAAGACAAGCTGCTGGAAGCCGTGGTCGAGGGCTTCGTGCAGTCCTTCGACCAGATGCTGCGCGAGCGCCAGCAGAAGAAGAACGACAGTCCCGACAGTCTCGTCCAGGCCTATCTGGAGCTCTTCGTCGAGGAGAACGACTGCCGCAAGCCGCCGCCCTCGGCCCTGCTGGCGGCGCTGGCGGAGAATCCGGAATTCCTGGCGCCGGTGCGGCGCTATCACCGCAGCTTCCTCGACCGCGTCAAGCAGAACGCGGGCGATCCGGCCATGGCCATGGTCGTCTTCCTGGCGATCGAAGGGCTGCGCTCGACCCACCTGCTCAACATCGACGTGATGTCGGTTGCCGAGATCGACGCCGTCGTCGGGCGGCTGAAGGGCCTGTTCGAAGTCGCCTGAGCGGGCGCTTACCGGCTCCAGATCGCGGATTCGCCGATCGCGTCGACGGTGGGGCAGCCGGCGAGCGCCATCGCCGTCTCCAGCTCGGCGCGCAGGATGCCGATGACATGGGCGACGCCCACCGCGCCTGCGACCGCCAGACCGTGCACCACCG
>JBEOKH010000297.1:0-1575 GCA_040275625.1 Thauera sp.
CCTCGACCTCGAAGCCATCGTCAAGAAGGCCCCGGCCGGCGGCGTGTACAACAACTCCGCCCAGGTCTGGAACCACACCTTCTTCTGGAACTGCATGAAGCCGAACGGCGGCGGTGAGCCGAGCGGCGCGCTGGCCGACGCGATCAAGGCCAAGTGGGGCGCCTACGACGACTTCAGGAAGGCCTTCCAGGCCTCCGCGGTCGGCAACTTCGGTTCGGCCTGGACCTGGCTGGTCAAGAAGGCAGACGGCTCGGTCGACATCGTCAACATGGGCGCCGCCGGCACCCCGCTGACCACCGGCGACACCGCGCTGCTCTGTATCGACGTGTGGGAACACGCCTACTACATCGACTACCGCAACCGCCGTCCGGACTTCGTCGCCACCTTCCTCGACAAACTGGTGAACTGGGACTTCGCGGCGAAGAATTTCGCCTGATTCCCTGCAACCGGCCCTGGCTGGCGGCAGCACTGCGAAAGCGACCCGCGTGGTCGCTTTCGTTTTTTCAGACGCTGCTTTGCTGAAGCCCCTGGTCTGACTCGCCTTCCGCCACAGGCAGGCCACGCCACCGACGAGACGCCGCATGCTCGATATCCTCTACCGCGACGACTGGCTGGTCGCGATCCACAAGCCCCCGGGCCTGCTCGTGCACCGCAGTCCGCTCGCCGCGCACGAGGAACGCTTCGCGGTGCAACTGCTGCGCGACCAGATCGGACAGCGCGTTTATCCCGCCCACCGCCTCGACCGTGGCACCTCGGGCGTGCTGCTGTTCGCGCTCGACCGCGAGGTGGCACGCACGCTCGCGCGGTGCTTCGAGTCACGGACGATCGACAAGCGCTACCTCGCAATCGTGCGCGGCCACCCTCCCGAACACGGTCTGATCGACCACGCGCTGGTGCGCCGGCTCGACCCGGTCGAGGTACGCCGCGGCAAGGGCGCCGGTGCGCGCGACATGCTGCCCGAGGACCTCGACGAGAGCGATGCCACGGACGCTGCAGCGCAGGTCATGGAACCGGTCGCCCAGCCCGCGCGCACCCGCTTCCGCCGCCTCGCCACGGTCGAGCTGCCCCATGCGGTCGACCGCTACCCCACCAGCCGTTACGCACTCGTCGAGCTGTTCCCCGAGACCGGCCGTCGCCACCAGCTACGCCGCCACCTGAAACACATCGCCCACCCGATCATCGGTGACGCCACCTACGGCAAGGGCCGCCACAACCGCCTGTTCCAGGAACGCTTCGGCAGCCACCGTCTGCTGCTCGCCTGCACCCGGCTGGCGCTGGCGCACCCGCTGACGGGAGCACCGCTGGAGATCGTGGCGCCGGTGGCGGAGGATTTCGCATCGGTACTCGAGGGGCTGGGCTGGCAGCTTGAGTCACGGATTCAAGGGACTTAGACGCACAGGGACAGTGGCTTGAATGCGCCGGGGACGCGCGGGGTATTCCTTCCGCAGCCCCGGAAGGAACACCCCGTGCGCGTCCCCCGCGCCAAGCCTGCGAGTAGAGATGGTTCGCACACAACCGATTATTAACCCGGCCCTTAAATACGCTCACTGCGCAGCATACGCAGCGGCCGGATGA
>JBEOKH010000298.1:0-4091 GCA_040275625.1 Thauera sp.
GTGGTCGAAGGCCTGCGGGATGCCGGGCGGACTCCCCGCCCGAGTCGCCGCCTTCGCCCCCGTGCCCATATGGACTACAATCTCGCCCCTCAGTGCGGATCGGTGACGTGTCTGCGGTCGGTTCCGGATCCCGGTCTGGTGGGCTTGCGTTGCAGTCGGGCGTTTCCCCTCTCGCACTCAAACAACCTTACTGCGCACGCCCATGAAAGTCCTCACCGTTTTCGGCACCCGCCCCGAAGCCATCAAGATGGCGCCCGTCGTGAATGCGCTGGCGGCCTGTCCCGAGATCCAGTCCGAGGTCTGTGTCACCGCTCAGCACCGCCAGATGCTCGACCAGGTGCTGGACCTCTTCGACATCCGCCCCGACCACGACCTCAACATCATGAAGCCGGGGCAGGACCTGACCGACATCACCAGCAACATCCTGCTGGGCCTGCGTGATGTGCTCAAGCGCACGCGCTACGACCTGCTGCTGGTGCATGGCGACACCACCACGACCATGGCTGCGAGCCTGGCGGCCTTCTACGAGAAGGTGCCGGTGGGCCACGTCGAAGCCGGGTTGCGCACCGGCAACATCTACGCACCCTGGCCCGAGGAGATGAACCGCAGCATCGTCGGCCGCATCGCGGCGCTGCACTTCGCGCCCACCGCGCGCTCGCGCGCCAGCCTGCTGCGCGAGGGCATCGCCGATAGCGCGATCGTCGTCACCGGCAACACCGTCATCGACGCGCTGCAGCAGGTGGTGGCCAAGCTGCAGGGGGACGATGCGCTCACCGCGGGTTTCTGCGAGCAGTTCAGCTTCCTCGACCCCGCCAAGCGCCTGGTGCTGGTTACCGGCCACCGCCGCGAGAACTTCGGCGACGGCTTCGAGCGTATCTGCACCGCGCTCAAGACCCTGAGCCAGCGCCCCGACGTGCAGGTGGTGTATCCGGTTCACCTCAACCCCTCGGTGCAGGAGCCGGTGCGCCGCATCCTGGGCGACGCCCACAACGTGCATCTGATCGAGCCGCAGGACTACCTGCCTTTCGTCTATCTGATGTCGCGTGCCAGCCTCATCATCACCGACTCGGGCGGCGTGCAGGAAGAAGCCCCTTCGCTCGGCAAGCCGGTGCTGGTGATGCGCGACACCACCGAGCGTCCCGAGGCGGTGGAGGCGGGCACGGTGAAGCTGGTCGGCACCGACATGGACAAGATCGTGCGCGAGGCCACCACGTTGCTCGACGACGCCGCGGCCTACCAGGCCATGGCCCGCGCGCTCAACCCCTATGGCGACGGCAAGGCTTCGCAGCGCATCATCGAGGCGATCCTCGCGACGCGTTGATCCGCAACTCGCACCCGCATTGCGCAGGAGCCGGCGCCTTATTCAGGCGCCCCAACGCTTCAAGCATCACGACTTTCCGATTCACGCTTTCATACCGCTGACAACCATGTTCAACACCATCTCCATGATCGGCCTCGGCTACATCGGCCTGCCCACCGCCACCCTGTTCGCTTCGCGCAAGAAGAAGGTCGTCGGTGTGGACGTCTCGAAGCACGCGGTCGACACGATCAACCAGGGCAGGATCCACATCGTCGAGCCCGAACTGGACATGCTCGTTCATGCGGCGGTCAGCGAAGGCTACCTGCGCGCCACGCTCACCCCCGAGCCGGCCGAAGCCTTCCTGATCGCCGTGCCGACGCCGTTCAAGGACGGCCACAAGCCCGACCTGACCTATATCGAATCCGCCGCCAAGGCCATCGCTCCGGTGCTGGCCAAGGGCAACCTGGTGGTGCTGGAGTCGACCTCTCCGGTGGGCGCCACCGAGCAGATGGCCGCATGGCTGGCCGAAGCCCGCCCCGACCTGAGCTTCCCGCAGCAAGCCGGTGAGGACGCCGACGTGCAGGTGGCCCACTGCCCCGAGCGCGTGCTGCCCGGCCACGTGGTGCGCGAGCTCGTCAGCAACGACCGTGTGATCGGCGGCATGACCAGGAAGGCCAGCGAGATGGCCGTCGGCTTGTACAAGACCTTCGTCGAAGGCGAGTGCATCGTCACCAATGCCCGCACCGCCGAGATGTGCAAGCTGACCGAGAACAGCTTCCGCGACGTGAACATCGCCTTCGCCAACGAGCTGTCGATGATCTGCGACAAGCTCGACATCAATGTGTGGGAGCTCATCGCCCTGGCCAACCGCCACCCGCGCGTGAACATCCTGCAGCCGGGCGCCGGCGTGGGCGGGCACTGCATCGCGGTCGACCCCTGGTTCATCGTCGACACCACCCCCGACGAAGCCCGCATCGTGCGCATGGCGCGCGAGGTCAACGACCACAAGCCCGAGTGGGTGCTCGACAAGGTCAAGGCCGCCATCGCCGACGCGCTGGCCAGCAAGTCCGGCAGCACCATGGTCGACATCAAGGTCGCCTGTCTCGGACTGGCCTTCAAGCCGGATATCGACGACCTGCGCGAGAGCCCCGCGGTGGAGATCACCAAGCAGGTCGCCAGGCTCGGCTGCCAGGTGCTGGCCGTGGAGCCCAACATCGAGGCGTTGCCGCAGAAGCTCGCCCAGCCGGGGCTGGCACACGCTGCGCTGGACGACGCGCTGGCAACGGCCGACGTGGTGTGCGTGCTGGTGAAGCATCGCCCGTTCATCGAGGCTGTGGATGCCATTCGGCAGGTCGATCTGAAGATTGATGCCGTAGGCCTCTTAGCATAGCCAAGGGTCGCCTCTAAGAAGATCGCCCGCACGATCCGCGAGCGCGGCACGCGCTACCTGCCGTGCGAGAAGTGGCACCATCCGAGCCTGCGCGATTCGATCCCGTTCGCCACCGTTGATCCGCACGGCCTGTAGAGTGCGAACTCGATGCACCAGCGCACGATCAACGATCACGGTTGTATCAAAGTCCGTAGATGCCGCGCCCACAGCGTGAGCGATCGCTTTTTGGGCACCTCGAATAACCCGAGGTTTTCAGTGAATCCCACCGCGCAATGATGACGGCAACCGCGTTCGGTCCAAGTTCTCTGGCAACCCACCGTATTTCTCGGCGGAATTGCCCCGCTGTTGCCTCGAATCGCCCCAGGCATCGGCGACTCGGCCCACTTCGGGCGTCAGAAGGCCTCGATTCCGGCCTTCTGGAAATACGTCAGCCGCTTCAGGTTGTAGCAGGCCGCCATCATCGTCATCGCAAAGCTCGCCCGCGCCTGGCCGATGGTGCGCAGCAACTTGCCACCCATCTGCTCGAGGACGCCGAACACGTGCTCAACCCGGGCGCACGTTTTGGCGATGCGCTGGTTACGCCGCTGCTGGCACTCGGACAGCGGCTTGTTACGCTTGCCCTTCCTCTGGATCTGATTCCGGAAGCCCTTCTCTTTGAGCCAGGCTTCACGCGCCTCGGACGGGTAGCCCCGGTCGGCATAGACGTCCCGACTCGTGTTGCCTGCATCGAAGACGCTGCCAAAGTGTTGGCTGTCGTGCGTACTCGCCGTGTCGGTCTCGATCCGGCGAATGATCTTGTATTTCTTGTCGACGTTGATCGAGAGCTTGTAGCCGAAGTGGCTCTTGCCGTGCTTCTTGGTCCAGGTGGCGTCGATGTCCCTCTGCCGCCGCTTCGCAGGCTTCCAGTCGGCGGGCATCGCACCTTGCTCGATCAATTCCTTCTCGCCTCGGCTGTTGTGCTGCTTGGGGGCGGGGACCAAGGTGGCGTCGATGATCTGACCGCCGCGCGCGATGAAACCCTTCCTGAGCAGCTGCGCCGAGACACCGTCAAAGAGCGCCTTGGCACTGGCTTCACCGATCCGGTTCTCGAAGGTCCACACCGTGGTGCGGTCCGGGACGTTGGTCGCGTTCGCCAGTCCGCAGAAGCGCTTGTAGCTCATCCGGTCGAGCAACTGGTACTCCATCTGCTCGTCGGACAGGTTGTACAGACGCTTGAGCACCAGGATCCGTACCATGGTCTCGGTCGGGTACGGCGGACGTCCGCCCTGGGCACTGACCGGGCGCGGCGCAACCTCATCCACCTCGGCCGCCAACGCCGCAAAGTCGATGTGCGACTCGATCTCGACCAGCGGGTCGCCCAGCGAGTCGAGCTTCTTGCGGTGGTGTTCGTCAGCGAACAGG
>JBEOKH010000299.1:0-12538 GCA_040275625.1 Thauera sp.
AGAAGTTGTCGGGCGCTAACCTCGCCCGCAACTGGGTGATGATCCCGGCGGTGACCTACCACGAGGACGCCGACATCACCGACCTGGAAGCCTTCCGGGTGGCGATGAACAAGGAGTTTGAAAAGTCCGGCAAGAAGCTCACCATGCTCGCCTTCATCATCAAGGCCTCGGTGCGCGCGCTGCAGGAGTTCCCCGAGTTCAACACCTCGCTCGATGGGGACAACCTGGTCTACAAGAAGTACTTCAACATCGCGTTTGCAGCCGACACCCCGAACGGGCTGGTGGTGCCGGTGATCAAGGACGCGGACAAGAAGAGCGTGTTCGACATCGCCGCCGAATCGGGGGCGCTGGCCAAGAAGGCGCGCGACGGCAAGCTCGGCCCGGCCGACATGTCGGGGGCGTGCTTCACGATCAGCTCGCTCGGGGGCATCGGCGGCACCTACTTCGCGCCCATCGTCAATGCGCCGGAGGTGGCCATCCTCGGGGTGAACAAGTCGGTGATGAAGCCGGTGTGGGACGGCAAGCAGTTCGTGCCGCGCCTGACCCTGCCGATGTCGCTGACCGCGGACCACCGCGTGATCGACGGCGCGCTCGCCACCCGCTTCAACGTGTACCTCGCGCAACTGCTGGCGGATTTCCGCCGGGTGATGCTCTGACGTGGTGAGGAGTGAGGCGTGCGGGGGCAGGGGCGAAAAGCCCCTGGCTCCGACGCCTTCCTCTTCCGGAAACTCCTCACGAGGTGATGAAGATGAGTCAAATGATTGAAGTGAAAGTGCCCGACATCGGCGATTTCGATTCGGTGCCGATCATCGAGCTGTTCGTGAAGGTCGGCGACACCATCGCGGTGGACGATGCGATCTGCACGCTGGAATCCGACAAGGCCACGATGGACGTGCCCTCGTCCGCCGCCGGCGTGGTCAAGGAAGTGCTGGTCAATCTGGGCGACAAGGTCGGCGAAGGCGCGGTGCTGATCCGCGTCGAAGCCGCCGGTGCCCCTGTAGGCGCGGCGGCAGCCGCGAACACGACGCCGGCTTCTGCGCCTGCGCCCATCGCGGCTTCCGCCGCGCCTACCGGGACGGAGAGTGTTACGCCAGCCCCGAGCGCCGCCCCCGCGGCGGCGAGCCACGCTGGCGGCGCCGATGCCGAATACGACCTGGTCGTGCTCGGCGCCGGCCCCGGCGGCTACTCGGCGGCCTTCCGCGGGGCCGACCTCGGCCTGAAGACCGCGATCATCGAGCGCTATGCGACGCTGGGCGGCGTGTGCCTGAACGTGGGCTGCATCCCCTCCAAGGCGCTGCTGCACGTGGCCGCGGTGATCGAGGAAGCCGAGCATGTCGACAAGGCGGGCATCGTGTTTGCCAAGCCGACCGTGGACGTCGATGCGCTCAGAAAGCACAAGGACGGCGTGATCGGCAAGCTCACCGGGGGGCTCTCCGGCATGGCCAAGGCGCGCAAGGTCGACATCCTGCGCGGCTACGGCAGCTTCCTCGACCCCAACCACCTGGAAGTCGAAGAGACCACCGGCGCGAGCCAGGACAAGACCGGCGCCAGGAAGGTGGTGAAGTTCCGCAACTGCATCATCGCCGCCGGCTCGGCCGCGGTGCACCTGCCCTTCCTGCCGCGCGACCCGCGCATCGTCGACTCGACCGGCGCGCTCGAGCTGCGCCAGGTGCCGGGCAAGATGCTGGTGATCGGCGGCGGCATCATCGGGCTGGAGATGGCGACCGTCTACTCCACGCTCGGCGCGCGCGTCGATGTGGTCGAGATGCTCGACCGCCTGATGCAGGGTCCGGACGCCGACGCGGTCAAGGTGTGGGAGAAGCAGAACGCCCACCGCTTCGACAACATCATGCTGAAGACGAAGACCGTGGCCGTCGAGGCGAAGGAAGACGGGCTGTGGGTGAAGTTCGAGGGCGAGAAGGCCCCCGCGGACCCCGTGCGCTACGACCTCATCCTGCAGTCGGCGGGCCGCTCGCCCAACGGCAGGAAGATCGGCGCCGAGAAGGCGGGCGTGATCGTCGGCGAGCGCGGCTTCATCCCGGTGGACGCGCAGCTGCGCACCAACGTGGCGCACATCTTCGCGATCGGCGACATCGTCGGCCAGCCCATGCTCGCCCACAAGGCGGTGCATGAGGCGCACGTGGCGGCCGAAGTCGCCGCGGGTCACAAGGCGGCGTTCGATGCCACCGTGATCCCGGGCGTGGCCTACACCCACCCCGAGGTGGCCTGGGTCGGCTACACCGAGGCGCAGGCCAAGGCCGAGGGCAGGAAGGTCGACACGGCGAAGTTCCCGTGGGCGGCCAGTGGGCGCGCGATCGCCAACGGCGCCGACTACGGCTTCACCAAGCTGATCTTCGACGCCGAGACGCACCGCGTGATCGGCGGCACCATCGTCGGGCCGTCGGCCGGCGACATGATCGGCGAGGTGTGCCTGGCGATCGAGATGGGCGCCGACGCGACCGACATCGGCAAGACCATCCACCCCCACCCGACCCTGGGTGAGACGGTGGGCATGGCGGCCGAAGTGGCGCATGGTAGTTGCACCGACCTGCCGCCGATGCGCAAGAAGTAAGACGGACAGCGGAAGTGGGGGCGGGCTTGGCCGCAATTTCCGCGGACGAGCCCGCCAGCCGGGGCGGACCTTTACGGTCGAAGCGCCGGTCCACGACGTAGCGAGCCGGTTAAGGGACCTCCCCAGTTGGCAAACCCCCGTACGCGGACAATCTCGGCGCCGGAGCTGTGGCGTCGACTTGAATAACCATCCGGTCCGCAGTCGCCATGCCCTCGCGACGAAGGCGGTCCGGGCGCCGTTGCGGGCCCGCCCGCATGCCGCAGTCGCCTTCCGGATACCCCTGAAACACGCAGATCCCTTGCTGTGCGCGCCATGCGGAACCGGCACGCATAAGGGTTTGGCTCAATTGACACGTCCGCGCCGGCTGCTTAGATTGGTTTTACTGGTAAGACCAAGTCATGAAGCGGGGCTGCGCGAGGTAGCGCAGCGCATGCAAGGAAACAACAGGAGGAACCAAGATGTTGATCGGAGTCCCGCGTGAGACCGCGGCTGGCGAGAAGCGTGTCGCCACCGTACCAGAGGTGGTGCAAAAACTCGTCAAGCTGGGGTTTGAAGTAGCCGTAGAGAGCGGTGCGGGCGAGGCGGCGAACTTCGCTGATGAGGACTATCGCGCGGCCGGAGCCGAAGTGCTGCCCAGCGCGGCGGAACTGTGGGCGCGCGCCGACATCATCTTCAAGGTGCGCCCGGCGACCCTGGAAGAGGTCGGCATGATGCGCGAAGGCGCGACGCTGGTCGGCTTCGTGTGGCCGGCGCAGAACCCCGAACTGGTGCAGGCGCTGCAGGACAGGCGTGCCACCGTGCTGGCCATCGACTGCCTGCCGCGGCAATTGAGCCGCGCGCAGAAGATGGACGCGCTGACCTCCATGGCCGGCATCAGCGGCTATCGCGCCGTGATCGAGGCAGCGAACGCGTTTGGCCGCTTCTTCAATGGTCAGATCACTGCTGCCGGCAAGATTCCGCCGGCCAAGGTCTTCATCGCCGGCGTCGGTGTGGCGGGCCTTGCCGCCATTGGCACGGCCGCCAACCTGGGCGCCATCGTGCGCGCCAACGACACGCGCGCCGAAGTGGCCGATCAGGTCGTCTCGCTGGGTGGCTCCTTCGTCAAGGTTGACTATGAAGAAGAAGGCTCGGGCGGCGGCGGCTACGCCAAGGTGATGAGCGAAGGCTTCCAGGCCGCGCAGCGCGAGATGTACGCGCGCGAGGTGAAGGACGCCGACATCGTCATCACCACCGCGCTGATCCCGGGCAAGCCGGCGCCCAAGCTGATCACCGCCGACATGGTCAAGACCATGAAGCCCGGCAGTGTGATCGTCGATCTGGCGGCCGAGCAGGGTGGCAACTGCGAGCTCACCGTGCCCGGTGAGGCGGTGGTGCGCCACGGTGTGACCCTCGTCGGCTACACTGATCTGGTCAGCCGCCTGGCGAAGCAGTCTTCCACCCTGTACTCGAACAACCTGCTGCGCCTGACCGAGGAGCTGTGCAAGGCCAAGGACGGCAACGTCGTGGTCAACTTCGAAGACGACGCGATCCGCGGCCTGACCGTCGTCAAGGCCGGTGAGCTCACCTGGCCCGCCCCGCCGCCGAAGCTGCCGGCCGCAGCGGCCCGGCCCAAGTCGGACGCCACGCCCATCGCTGCGCCCAAGGGCCACGGTCATGGCGCCAGTGAGCCGATGTCGGTCAAATCGCTGGCCACGGTGTTCGGTGTCGGTGCAGTGTTGTTCCTGCTCGTCGGTCTGTACGCGCCGATCAGCTTCCTGTCGCACTTCACGGTGTTCGTGCTGGCCTGCTTCATCGGCTACATGGTGGTGTGGAACGTCACGCCCTCGCTGCACACGCCGCTGATGAGCGTGACCAACGCGATCTCCTCGATCATCGCCATCGGCGCACTGGTGCAGGTCGCACCGCCCCTGGCCGCTGGCGCAAGCGACCGACCCGGCGGGCTGATCCTGTTCCTGGCCTTCTTCGCGCTCGCGCTCACGGCCGTCAATATGTTCGGCGGCTTCGCGGTCACGCGTCGCATGCTGGCGATGTTCCGCAAATAAGGAGACGACAATGACCTCTAGTCTGGCCACTGTCTCGTACATCGGCGCCACCATCCTCTTCATCCTCAGCCTGGGCGGGCTCGCCCACCCCGAGAGCGCTCGCCGCGGCAACCTGTTCGGCATGATTGGCATGGGCCTCGCGGTGATCGCCACCGTGTTCGGTCCGCAGGTCAGCGCGGGTGGCATTCCCTGGATCATCATCGCCCTCGTCATCGGCGCCGCCGTCGGCCTTTACGCCGCCAAGAAGGTGCAGATGACGCAGATGCCGGAGCTCGTCGCGTTGATGCACAGCCTGGTGGGCCTGGCCGCGTGTCTGGTGGGTTATGCCAGCTATGTGGACACCGCGACCGTGTTCCCCACCGCCGCCGAAAAGACCATCCACGAGGTGGAGATTTACATCGGCGTCTTCATCGGCGCCCTCACCTTCTCGGGCTCCCTCATCGCCTTCGGCAAGCTGTCCGGCAAGATCGGCGGCAAGCCGCTGATGCTGCCCGCGCGCCACATGCTCAACCTGGTGGGTGTGGTGCTGGTGTTCCTGCTCGGGCGCTGGTTCCTCAACACCCACTCCACCGGTGCCGGCATGGCGCTGCTGCTGGTGATGACCGTAATCGCGCTGTTGCTGGGTATCCACATGGTGATGGCGATCGGCGGCGCCGACATGCCGGTGGTCGTCTCCATGCTCAATAGCTACTCCGGCTGGGCTGCAGCGGCCACTGGCTTCATGCTCAGCAATGACCTGCTGATCGTGGTCGGTGCCCTGGTCGGCTCGTCGGGTGCGATCCTGTCCTACATCATGTGCCGGGCGATGAACCGCAACTTCATCAGCGTCATCGCCGGTGGCTTCGGTACGGGCGGTGGAACACCCTCTGCGGCAGCCGGCAGCGGTGAGCCAGCGGGTGAGGTCACGCCGATCAGCGCGGTAGACACCGCCGAGTTGCTGCGCGATGCGAAAAACGTCGTCATTGTGCCCGGCTACGGCATGGCGGTGGCGCAGGCGCAGCACGTGGTCTGCGAGATCGTCAATGTGCTGCGCCAGAAGGGCGTCCTCGTGCGCTTCGCCATCCACCCCGTGGCCGGCCGCATGCCCGGGCACATGAACGTGCTGCTGGCCGAAGCGAAGGTGCCTTACGACATCGTGCTCGAGATGGACGAGATCAACGCAGACTTCCCGGACACAGACGTGGCCATCGTGATCGGCGCCAACGACATCGTGAACCCGGCGGCGCAGGAGGATCCGGGCAGCCCGATCGCCGGCATGCCGGTGCTGGAGGTCTGGAAGGCGCGGACCTCGATCGTCATGAAGCGAAGTATGGCTTCCGGTTATGCCGGTGTCGACAACCCGCTCTTCTACAAAGAGAACAATCGCATGCTGTTCGGTGATGCCAGGAAGATGCTCGACGAGGTGCTGGGCGCGCTGACCTCATGAGGTGGACGGCAGATCCTTGCGACGAAAGCCAACGTAGTTGGTCATGAAGCGGCCCGGCACGTCGCCGGGCTGTCTCGACCCGCATGGATTGCGCGCCGACGCTGGAACAGACAACTTCAAAGGATCGTTTCCCATGACCACTCCTCAAAGCGTTTCACGCCCTCCGTCGTCGCCCCGCGTCGCGCTGTTCGTCACCTGCCTTGTCGATGCGATGCGCCCGAGCGTTGGCTTTGCGGCACTGAAGCTGCTGCGTGATGCGGGATGCCAGGTGGAAGTGCCGGCAGCGCAAACCTGTTGCGGTCAGCCGGCTTACAACAGCGGCGACACCGCGGATACGGCCAGGCTGGCGCGGCATTTCATCGAGACCTTCGAGCCGTATGACTACGTCGTCGGGCCGTCTGGGTCCTGCGTCGGCATGACGCGCGAGCACTACGTCGACGCCTTTGCCGATGATCCCGCCTGGGCCGAGCGGGCGCGCCGGCTTGGCGAGCGCACCTATGAGCTGATGAGCTTCCTGGTCGATGTGATGCATTTCGCACCCGCCGATGTGAGGCTCGACACCTCATTCACCTACCACGACAGCTGCTCCGGTCTGCGGGAGCTTGGCGTCCATGCCCAGCCGCGCGCCTTGCTGGGTGAGGTGTCCGGACTCACCCTGAAGCCGCTCGAGGGCAACGACGTCTGCTGCGGTTTCGGCGGCACCTTCTGCGTGAAATATCCGGCGATCTCGAACGCGGTCGTGGGTGAGAAGGCGGACGCGATCGAACGCAGCGGCGCCAGGCTGCTGCTCGGCGGTGATCTGGGCTGTCTGATGAACATGGCCGGCAAGCTCAAGCGCAAGGGCTCGAGCGTGCGCGCCTTCCACGCCGCCGAGGTGCTGGCCGGCATGGCCGGCGGTCCAGCCATTGGCGAGGAGCGCTGAGCCATGCATGAAGCGACGATCTCCTTCAAGGAGCGCGCCAAGGAGGCACTGGCGGATCCTACGCTCAAGCTCGCGATCGACCGCACCACCGGAACGGCCGAGCGCAAACGCGCGGTGGCGATGACGCAGTTCCCGCAGTTCGAGGCCGCACGCGAGCGAGGCAAGCGCATCAAGGACCACGTGATCGCGAACCTCGACCATTACCTGCTCGAGTTCGAGCGCAACGCGATCGCGTCGGGCGCCAAGGTGTACTGGGCAAGCACGGCCGAGGAGGCCTCGCAGATCGTCGTGTCCCTGTGCCAGCAGGCCGGTGCGAAGCGCGTAACCCGTGTCAAATCCATGCTCGGCGAGGAAATCGGCCTGCCGCACGCGCTCGACGAGGCCGGGATCGAGCGCGTCGAGACCGACCTCGCCGAGCACATCGTGCAGCTCGGTGGCGACCGCCCGTCGCACATCGTGTGGCCGTCGATGCACCGCACGCGCGAGCAGGTCTCGGAGATGTTCAAGCGCTTGCACCGCGCACCGCACCAGGAAGAGACCATCGAGGCGATGGTCGATAGCGCCCGGCGCGAGCTGCGCGACAAGTTCCTGACCGCCGATGTCGCGATCTCGGGGGCGAACTTCCTGGTCGCCGACACCGGCGCCACCTGCACCGTCACCAACGAGGGCAACGCCGAGCTGACGACCACGCCGCCGCGGGTGCACATCGTCACCGCAGGCATCGAGAAGCTGGTTCCGAGCACCGAGCATGCGTTCCTCCTGCTGCGCCTGCTCGTTCGTTCGGCAACCGGGGCGGATGTCACCCAATACACCACCTTCCACTGCGGACCGAAGCAGCAGGGCGACCGCGACGGGCCGGAAGAATTCCACATCGTGCTGGTCGATAACGGCCGCACCCGCATGCTGCGCGAGGGCATGAAGGAGATGCTGCGCTGCATCCGCTGCGGCGCCTGCATGAACCACTGCGTGGTGTTCCGCCAGTTGGGCGGCCACGTCTATGGCGGCACCTACCCCGGCCCGATGGGCGCGGTGCTGACGCCCTTGTTCGATGGCCTGGAGAAGTCCCGCGATCTCCCGCATGCGTGCACGATGAACGGCAAGTGCCAGGAAGTCTGCCCGGTGGCCATCCCGCTGCCGACCCTGCTGCGCGGCTGGCGCGACCGCTCCTGGCGCGAGGGCCTGGAGCCGGCCACGGTCCGTTTCGGCCTCGGCATCCACACCTTCGTCGCATCACGTCCCCGCCTGTATCACCTTGGGGTGGCGATCGCGATCCGGGTGATGCGCTTGTTCAGTCGCGGCGGCGTCGTGAAGGGAATGCCCGGCCTGGGCGCGTGGACCGCCTACCGCGAGTTTCCCGCACCGGCAAAGCGCACCTTCATGGAGATGTACAAGGATCAGGAGAAAGGGCAATGAGCGCTCGCGACACCATCCTCAACGCCGTACGCGGCGGCCTCGGTCATACCGCGGTCGATCCCGCGGCGGTGCGCCGTGAGGCCGATGCGCTGCTGCAGGACCTGCCGGCCATCCGCCCGCCGCTGCTGGCCGATGGGCTGGTGGAGGCCTTCATCGCCCGCGTCACCAGCCCCAAGGTGGCCGCAACCGCCGAGTGTATCGGCAGCGCGAGCGAGTTGCCGGCGGCTGTCGGACGCTACCTCGAGGCGTGTGGGCTGCCCGCGGTGGTTGCGCTGCAGCCCGCTGCGCCGCTGCAGGACCTGGACTGGTCCGGGTTCGCGCTCCACGACCAGGTGGCGCCCGACGAGACCATCGCGATCGGTGTCGCGCGCTGGGGCATCGCCGAGACCGGCTCGCTCGTGTTTCACTCGGGCGCCGATACGCCGATCCTCGCCAACTTCCTGCCCCTGCATCACCTCGTCATGGTGCGGGCGGACACGATCCTGCCCTTCCTGGACGACTACGCCGCGGTGACCGCCGGCCAGCGTCCACCCCGCAACGTCAATATCGTCACCGGCGCGAGCGGCACCACGGATATCGAGGGTAGCCTCGTGCTCGGGGCGCATGGCCCGCGCTTTCTGCACGTTGTCATCGTCGGCGAACAGCCCGGCGCCCAGACGACAGCGCCCTAATGAAATGATCCTGGCCTGAGCCGCGCAGACGGTATGGCCAATCCTGCCCATCGGATCTGTCCCGCCCGATGGGTCAGTTGCAGTCTCGCAATATGCCATGATGATGAACGGGGTGGCCTCACTTACAAGAATCCGGGTGCGGACTCCGCATCCGATTTCGAAGGAGTTGTGTCGTGAATCAGACGCTGTTGTCCTTGCTCGCCTTTCTCCCGCTCGTGCTCGCAGCGGTGCTGCTGGTCGGTTTCAACTGGCCGGCGCGGCGCGCGATGCCGGTCGTCTATCTCAGCGCGGCAGCGATCGCGCTCACCGCATGGGACATGACCTTCAATCGCGTCCTCGCCTCCACGCTGCAGGGCCTGATCCTCACCGGCGCCATCCTGTGGATCATCTTCGGCGCCATCCTGCTCCTCAACACGCTGAAGCACTCGGGTGCGATCACCGCGATCCGCAGCGGCTTCTCCAACATCAGCCCTGACCGGCGCGTACAGACGGTGATCGCGGCCTGGCTGTTCGGCTGTTTCATCGAGGGGGCTTCGGGCTTCGGCACGCCGGCCGCGGTCGCCGCGCCGCTGCTTGTGGCGCTCGGCTATCCGGCGATGGCTGCGGTGATGCTCGGGATGATGGTCCAATCCACCCCGGTGTCCTTCGGTGCGGTCGGCACGCCGATCGTGGTGGGGGTCGCCGGCGGGCTGGACAAGGCCGGGATCACTGCCCGGTTGGTCGAGGACGGTTCGAACTGGGAGACCTTCTTCCGGCTGATCACCTCCGAGGTCGCGCTCACGCACGCCACGATCGGCGTCCTGATGCCGCTCTTCATGTGCGTGATGCTCACCCGCTTCTTCGGCAGGAGCAAATCCTGGACCGAAGGCCTGTCGATCGCGCCCTTCGCCATCTTCGCCGGCATCGCCTTCGTGGTGCCGTACGCGATGGCCGGTGTGTTTCTGGGGCCCGAGTTCCCGTCGATGATCGGCGCGCTGGTCGGCCTCCTGATCGTCGTGCCCGCGGCCAAGGCCGGTTTTCTGGTGCCGAAGACAGTGTGGGACTTCGCCGATGCCAGGGAGTGGCCGGCGAGCTGGATCGGCGACATCGAGATCAAGCTCGACAGCCTCACCGCGCGTGCGCCGATGTCGATCTTCGTGGCCTGGCTGCCGTATGTGCTGCTCGGCGGTCTGCTGGTCCTGTCGCGGGTCAACGCCGATGTGAAGTCCTTCTTCACCAGCACGCTCGTGGTTGCGTGGAAGAACCTGCTCGGGGAAACCGGCATATCGGGCAGCATCGAGTTCCTCTACCTGCCCGGCGGCATCATGGTGCTGGTCGTACTCGCCACGTTCTTCCTCCATCGCATGAAGTTCCCGGAGCTGGTTGCGGCGGTGCACGAGTCGTCGCGCACGCTGCTCGGTGCCGGTTTCGTGCTGGTGTTCACCATCCCGATGGTGCGGATCCTGATCAACTCGGGCGTCAATATGTCCGACCTGCCGTCGATGCCGCGCGCGATGGCGCAACTGGTCGCCAGCAGCGTCGGGGACGTCTATCCGTTCTTCGCATCCTGGGTCGGTGCGCTTGGTGCGTTCATTGCGGGGTCGAACACGGTCTCCAACCTGATGCTCGCCCAGTTCCAGTTCGACACCGCAGAGCTGATCGGTGTGTCGAGCGCGATGCTGGTGGCGGTGCAGGCGGTTGGCGCAGCCGCCGGCAACATGATCGCGATCCACAACGTGGTGGCCGCTTCGGCGACCGTGGGCCTGCTCGGGCGCGAAGGCGAAACCCTGCGCATGACGGTCATCCCCACGCTGTACTACCTGGTCATGGCGGGTCTGATCACCATGATTGCGATCCACGTCTTCGGTGTCAGCGACCCCCTGTTGTAAGCACTGCTCCGATGCCCTGCGTTCGGCAGCGACGTTGCGGGCGTCTGTCGAATCTGCGGGTCGGGCCTTCTCGGGTCCGGCCCGTTTTTTCGTGGACGGGCGTCGGCCCCTGAGGGCGGGCGTCGCGCAGGACCGCGACCGGACTACTCCTCGTCTTCATCCTCATCGTCGCCGACCACCGCATCCACGCCGGCAGCGGCCACATCGAGGCCGGTCTCGACCACGGTGGCGGTGACACTGACGGCGGTTGCCGCCACCGTCACGGCGGCGTCGGCAACCGCGATGACCGCACAGCCGCTGAAGAGGAGTGCGGCAAGCAAGGCCGTGATCAGGATTCGGGTGTAGGACACGATGGGCCTGCTGTCGTGAAATGGCGTCGCATTCTGCCACGCCGGCACTGATCCCGGCGCAGGTCCGACTTGATCGGGCGCTTTGCGGTGTAGCGGCGTGCGGGCTGTGTTCCTGCGGTGTCGCGGGGCCTGTGGTGGTCGCAGCCCGTGTCGCGCAACGATCCGTGCGGCGGCGCCCGTCACCGTCGCGGCGCGGCCGCTCCGAGCGCGATCGTCGGCTGCAGTGCGGGCGTGGCTGGGAGCGGCACGCCGAGGGTGGCGCGCAGCTGTCCGTCGCTGGCGACAAGGTCTTCCAGCGTCAGGCGGTCGAGCGCAGCGAAGAACGCCTGCAGGGCACCGCCGAGGGCGCTCTTGAGACGGCAGCCCGGATCGAGCAGGCAGTGTGACTTCGATCCGAAGCACTCCACGAGATCAAGACTGGGCTCCATCCGGCGGACCACGTCGCCGAGGCCGATCTCCGCCGGAGCGCGGGCCAGCATGAGCCCGCGACCCTTGCCGCGCGCGCCGTCGACGAAGCCATTCGCCACCAGTGCGGTGACCACCTTCATCAGGTGGCTGCGCGAGATGTCAAAGCGCTCCGCCACTTCCTTGATGGTGACGCGCCGCTCCGAGCATGTTCCGAGGTACATGAGCACGCGAAAAGCGTAGTCGGTGTGCAGGGTGATGTCCATCGCGAAAGTGCGTCAACGGTGGGCTGCCGAATGGCGCGGCGCATGGTAGCAGCAAAAGGTGCATTTATTTTGACTCTTTAAAAGAGTCATGTATTATGTATCTTAAAGAGATCGACGAAAGGATCTGCCATGAAACGCCACCCCCACCTCGTCCGCCTGTCGCGCGAACATCACGCCGCCTTGCGGCTCGGCCGCCATCTGCTCGCCGGTGCCGGCGCGGCCGAGTTGCGTGCGGAACATGCCGCGCTCGCGGCCCATTTCGCCGCGGAAGAGCGTGACCTCGCGCCCTTGCTCGAGGCGCGCGGCCACAGCGCGCTTGCGCGCCGCTTGCATGCGGAGCACGGCCAACTGCGGACTCTTTTCATCGCAGCGCAGCAAGGCGTTGACGAGGCGGCGGCCGGGCAGGCGCTGATCGACCACGTACGCTTCGAGGAGCGCGAGCTGTTTCCGGTCATCGAAACCCTGTTCGAGGAGCTTCGGTCATGACTCACGTCGTCACCGAAGCCTGCATCCGCTGCAAGTACACGGATTGCGTGAGCCTGTGTCCGGTCGATGCCTTCCGCGAGGGCCCGAACTTCCTGGTGATCGATCCGGAGGAGTGCA